>JAMFSI010000072.1 GCA_026225215.1 Sphingomonas palustris
ATCTCCGCCAGCGAACCTCAATATACGATCCACGATGACCGCTTCCGGCGGATGATCCTCGGCAACGCTAGGCTGGAAGTGCTGGGCGAGGGCTTTGGCTGGGCCGAAGGGCCGGTGTGGTTCGCCGAGCATGACATGCTGGTGTTCAGCGATGTGCCCGGCAATCGCGAGTGGTGCTGGCGCGAAGGCGCTGGCGTGATCGTCTATCGCCAGCCATCCGATCATGCCAACGGCCATGCCCGCGACCGGGAGGGACGCTTGCTCACCTGTTCGCATGGGCGCCGGGCAGTGCTGCGGACCGAACGCGACGGCACCCAGACGATCCTGGCCGAGCGCTACCAGGGGCGGCGGCTCAATTCGCCGAACGATATCACTTGCCACTCGGATGGCTCGGTCTGGTTTACGGACCCGACTTACGGCATCGAAACCGACTTCGAGGGCACTAAGGCGCCATCCGAAAATGCGCCTGCCGTTTATCGGGTAGACGCGAGCGGTGGCGATCCGGTGACGATGATCACTGGCCTGCCGGGGCCGAACGGCCTGGCCTTTTCCCCTGACGAGCGGCGGCTGTATGTCAGCGAAACCGGCGACCAGTTCGCTGCCGATCCCCAGCGCAGTGTGCGCCGCTTTGCGGTGGCGAGCGATGGCAGCCTTGGCGAAGAGACTGAATTCGCCGTGGTTTCACCGGGCTATTGCGATGGCATGGCACTCGATGAGGCGGGCAATCTTTGGCTGAGCGCGGGCGATGGAGTGCATTGTTATGCCCCGGATGGCACATTGCTGGGGCGCATTCATACCCCCGCGAGGGTGGGTAATCTGTGCTTCGGCGGGTACAAGCTGGCGCGGCTGTTTCTCTGCGTCTCGCACAGCCTGCTGGCGATCGACATCAATATGCGCGGGCTCGCTTTGGTATGATGCGGTTCGAGCGGCTGGTCGCGATCCGTTTGGTCAGCCACGATGCCAATGCCTTGGCCGGATTTTACGTCGCCGCGCTGGGTTTCGAGCGCGGGGCGACCGAGGCGATTTCGGATGAAGAGATGGCTATGCTGGGATTGCCAGGTAGTGGCACGCGGACAGCGTTGACGCTTGCCGATCAAGCGCTGGAGATCGATGAGTTCGATCCGTCCGGCGAGCCTTATCCGCTGCCCAGCGCCAGCGATGACCGCTTGTTCCAGCATTTCGCCATGGTTACGAGCGATATGCCGGGAGCCTGGGCGCGCGTCACCGCTGCGGGCGGGCGCTTGATTTCTGCTGGTCCGGTGCAGCTTCCGCCGGAAAACGGCAGTGTCCGCGCGGTGAAATTCCGTGACCCCGAAGGCCACCCGCTTGAACTGCTGGCCTTTCCCGAGCCGGACGATCGCCGGGCGATCAATCACAGCGCCATCGTCGTGCGGGATGTGAACGCCAGTCTGGAGTTCTATCAAATGCGCGGACTGACTATCGGCGAGCGCACGTTCAACCACGGCCTACCCCAGGCCCAGCTCGATGGCTTGACCGAACCGCGCGTCGATGTAGTTCCGCTCATTCCGCCAGGCATGGGCGCGCATCTGGAACTGCTCGGGTATCGCCAACCGGCGCTGCGACTGGAGCGTGCGTGGCAGGTGCGCGATGTCGCCGCAACGCGGTTGGTCTGGCAGGCGAGCGAGGCTGCGCTTATCACTGATCCGGATGGCCATCTGCATCAATGCCAGCCGTTCGGCACGCCGCGCGCATCCCCGTCAGTGAACGACTGACCACGGCGTCTAGATCGCCATTGTACAGCGAATCGGCGACGTCGATCGAGAAAATCTCCGTAACATAAGCGCCGCGAAATCCGGCGGCATGGGTGGCAGCGATCAGGCGGGCGAGCGGAATGCTGCCGTCACCCGGCACGATCCGATCGGCAAAGCTCTGCGGTATCCGCCAGTCGCTCGCCTGGACGGTGAAGATGCGGTCGCCGGCGCGGGCGATGGCGGCTTCGATGTCGGCATTCTGCCACACGTTCCAATAATCGAGGCACAGCCCGACTTCGTCGCGCCCGGTATCCTCGATGACGGACAGCGCCTGATCGACTGTCCAGATCGCGCTTTCGGCGTTGACCGAGGTGGGATTGAGCGGTTCCAGCGCCAGCCGCACGCCATGGTCCGCAGCAATCGGCGCCAGCGCGCGCAATTGCTGCGCCACTACTGTCATCGCCTCGGCCATGTCCCCGCGCGGATGCGCGCCGGTATTGGTGATGAAAGGCGCGCCGGGGGCAAAGCGAGCCAGCCGCTCGATCGATTGGCGCAGGCAAGCGGTGCGATCCGCCAGCGCCGAGGGCTCGGGGGTCATTCGGCTGGCGAAAAAGGTGCGTACCTGGGGCTGGACGCCGCTGATCGTCAGCCCGGCCTCGCCGATGGCCGTCAGTTGCTCGGCAAAGCGCGTAGCATCGAGCTTGGCCTCGACTACTTCGATCGCATCGGCGCCGGCCCGCTTATAGCTTTCGCAATCCCGCTCGAACGGCCACGGCATCGTCGTGAATTCGCTGATACCCAATTTCACCATGCCACGCGCTCCCGGATTGCATCCGGTCAACGCGCCGCAGCGCCGATTGCTCCAGCTATCGGCGCGAGGCCGGCGTCAGCGAATTCTGGCCCTGGGGGCTATCGGCTTCGCCGCCCAGCGCCTGCACCAGCGCGATATTGCTTTGCAGCCGCTGCGTCTGCAGTTCGATCAGCGTCACCTCGCTGGTCAGTTCCTCGGTCTGCGCCGTCACCACTTCAAGATAATCGGCGGCGCCGTCGCGATAGCGGATCAGCGAAAGATCGGTGGTTTTCTTGGCGGATGTGGCGGCATCGCGCTGGGCGACTTCCTCGGCGGACAAGTGCCGCAACGCGGCCAGCCCATCCTCCACCTGGCGGAAGGCGGTGAGCACGGTGTTGCGGTAATCCGCAGCCGCCTCATTATATTGCGCGCGCGACAGCCGGACTTGCGCGCGCCGCTTGCCGCCGTCGAACAGCGGTTGCAGCAACTGCGCCGGGCCCAGGCTCCAGAAGGTGCTGGGCGTGCTCAGCAAGGCGCCGCTGGTGGTTTGCCAGCCTGCTGCCAGCCCCAGCGTGACATCGGGGTACAGGGCAGCGCGCGCGACGCCGATCTGGGCGTTGAAAGCGAACATGCGGCGCTCGGCTGCAGCGATGTCCGGGCGGCGTTGGAGCAGCGTCGATGGCTGGCTGGCCGGAATCGGCGGCAAGGCAATCGCTTCGAGCCGTGGCGCCACCGAGAAATCGGTGGTGACTGCGCCGATCAGCGCGGCAAGCTCATGTTCGGTGGCGGCGCGTTGATTGGCGATGTCCGAAACCTGGGCCAATGCCGAAGCCAATGTCGAGCGGGCGCGGCTGACATCCATACCGGCGGCGATCCCGCCCGCATGGCGGGTACTGACCAGTTCGTAAGCGCGGTTATAAGCTTCGACCGTCCGTCGCAACAGGTCGGCGCGGGCATCGAGGCCGCGGAGGCGAACATAGGCGTCGGCCACGGACGCCTGCAGGCTGAGCCGGGCCGAGGCAAGATCGGCGTTGCTGGCTGCGGCATTGGCCTTCGCTGCTTTCACGGTGTTGCGGATACGACCCCATAAGTCGACATCGTAGCTCAGCGTGCCTTCGATCACCTTGTCGGTGTTATTGACCGGCACGCCCAAGGTATTGCCGGGCGCGTGGGCGGCGACGCGTTCACGGGTGATCGAAGCCCCGGCATCGACCTCGGGAACCTCTGCGGCGGCGGCGATGCCGACCTGGGCGCGGGCCTCGTCATAGCGGGCAAGCGCCGCGGCCAGCGTCGGGCTTGCCGCCTCGGCCCGCGTTTCGAGATCGGTGAGCACAGGATCGTCATAAGCGACCCACCACGCGCCCCGCGCGCTCGCGTCCATCGGGCTGGCGGTCGTCCAGCCGGGGAGCGCCGCCGCCGCCTCTTTGTATTGTGTCGGGACCGGGATTGCAGGTGGATGATAGGTCGGGGCGAGAGAGCAGCCCGAAACCAGGATAAGCGCTGTCAGCGCAAATTTAGCCCGCATTCGGCGCGCCCTTGCCCGGAGCAGCGATGCGAACCTGGTCGCCGTTGCGGATCGAATCGGGCGGGGTATCGACGATCCGGTCCTTCGGGGAGAGCCCGGCGATCGATATGATCGCGCCGGCATCGCGGGTGATCTGGATCAGCCTGATCGTGACCCGGTTATTGCCATCGACTAGCACCACCGCCGGGCCATTATTGGTATAGAGCACGGCACTGCCGGGCACGGTCAAGTCGCCGCCAGCGTCACCGCCGCTAAAGCTGACCTCGGCAAAGGCGCCGGGCTTGAGCGCACCGTCGAGATTGTCGGTCTGGAGTTCGACCAGCACCGAGCCCGATTGCTGATCCACCGCCTGCGAGTTGTGCACCAGGGTCGCACTATATTTGCGCCCGGGGTATTCGGGCAGGGTGATGGCAGCGGTTGCGCCGGTCTGAACCATGGCGATCTGGCCCTGCGGCACGCGGACATAGATCCGCATGCGATGGACGTCGGAAATCGTGAACAACGGTTGGGCGGCGGCGTTGCCCGCCACCACCAGCTGGCCGATCTGCGTGGCGCGGCTGCTGACGACGCCGGAGAACGGCGCGGTCAGCCGGGTAAAGCCTTCTTCCGCCTCCAGCCGGCGAACGTTAGCCAGGGCCGCGTTCGACAGCGCCCGCTTGGCCGCGAGATCGCCGGTCTTCTCATCGGATTCCTGACGCGATACGGCGTCTTGTTTGAGCAACGTCGTCCAGCGCCTGGCAGTGATTTCGGCAAGGTGCTGGTTGGCCATCGCGGTCTCGTAATCGGCGCGGGCCTGGGCCAGCTGCTGGTCGAGATCGGGGGCATCGAGTGTCGCCAGCACCTGTCCGGTGCTGACCTTCTGGCCGATATCGACTTGCCAATTGCGAACATAGCCATTGGTCCGGGCAAAGATCGCGGCGCTGTTATAGGCCTGGATATTGGCCGGCAGCACCAGCGGGTTGGTTTGCGGGCGGCTGGGCGAAATCAGGCTGACCACCGGAACCGCCGCCTGAGTGGCGGTGGTGCGCAGCGTGTCGTGCGAATGGATGCGGCTGACAATGCCGATCGCGGCGATCACCAGGGCGCAGATCGCCGCGATGATGCCCCAGCGCTTGAGCGTGCGGCTGTCGGGCCCCGTGTCCTGGGAGTCGGGTTCCGCGAAAGGCGGGGCGGAATGGGGTTGCGTGGTATCAAGCATGATGCGGCTGCGGCTCCGGTGAGGAGGAAGCGGGGTCGGCGTCGGCGCCGGGCTTGGCGCTGCGCAACCCGCGATGGCGATGGACGATGCTGAACACCGTCGGCACGAAGAACAGGGTGGCGATGGTCGCGCAGAGCAGGCCCCCGATCACCGCCCGGCCGAGCGGGGCGTTCTGCTCGCCGCCTTCGCCCAGCCCCAGCGCCATCGGGATCATGCCGATGATCATCGCCAGCGCCGTCATCAGCACCGGGCGAAACCGGACATAGCCCGCGTTCAGCGCGGCCTGGACGGAATCGCCGGTCTCTTCGAGTTGCTCGCGGGCGAAGCTGACCACCAGAATGGCGTTCGCGGTCGCCACGCCCATGCACATGATCGAGCCGGTGAGCGCCGGCACCGACAGTGGCGTGCCGGTGATGAACAGCGTCCAGACGATCCCCGCCAGCGCCGCCGGCAGCGCGGTGATGATCACGAAGGGATCGGCCCAGCTCTGGAAATTGACCACGATCAGCAGGTAAACCAGCACGATCGCCGCCGCTAACCCCAGGCCCAGCCCGGAAAAGGCCTTGTTCATGGTTTCATATTGCCCGCGAATGGTGACGGTCACCCCTTTGGGCTGCGATTTGGCGAGCGATTTGATCTCCGATTGAATGTCGCCGGCTACCGCGCCCATGTCGCGGCCCTGCGAGGTCGCGTAAAGGTCGATGACCGGGTTGATGTTGTAATGCGACACCACCGGCAGGGTGCTCGACCGTTGCAGCGTCGCCAAGCCACCCAGCGGCTGCGGCGGCGCCGTCGCGTCCCGACCGGAAATCGGCACGTTACCCAGCTCGTTAAGCGAGCCGACGAGATATTCCGGCGCCTGCGCGACGATCGCATAGGACACGCCGTTCTGCGGATTGACGTAGAACACCGGCGCGACTTGCGACGAGCCGGCCAGCGAGGTCGACAGGCTGTTCGTCACATCGAGTTCGGTCAACCCATATTGGCCGATTCGTGAACGATCGACGTTGACGTTGAATTGCGGCGTCGAGGACGGCTGCTGGATACGCGGATCGGCGATGCCGGGAATCGTCGAGATCTTCGGCAACAGCAGATTGGCGTAAGCGCGCACCGCCACCAGGTTGCGACCGGTCACCTGGACGTCGATCGGTGCGGGCGAGCCGAAATTCAGGATCTGGCTGGTTATGTCGGCGGGCAGGAAGGAGAAAGTCGTACCCGGAAAGCGTTGCGGCAGCTCGCGCCGCAAATCGGCGGTGACCTTCTCGGTCGGCTCGTGGCCTTCTTTCAGGCTGATCAGGATGTCGCCGTCCTGCGGGCCGATCGTGCCGCTGTTATTATAAGTGGTGTTGATGGCGCTGACCGGCAGGCCGATGTTATCGGCGATCGTATTCAGTTCATCGGCCGGGATGATCTGGCGAATCGCCGTCGTGATCCGGCCGAACCGGGCGGAGGTATCCTCGATCCGCGAGCCCATCGGCACGCGCACATGCATCTGGATCTGACCCGAATCGACATAGGGGAAGAAGGTTTCGCCGAGCTGTGGGAACAGCAGGAACGACACCGCTACCACGGCCAGAAATCCGATCAGGAACGGTCGCCCGGTTGCCAGCGCACGGCGCAGCAGGCTGATATAGACCGCGCGCAACCGCTCGAATTGGCGCTCGAAACCTTGCTGGAAACGCTGAAAAATATTGCGGTGGCGCGGTGGCGGAGCAGGATGGCCGAAGCGCGGTTCCTCCTCTTCGTGGGCCTGATGCGGCTTCAACAGATACATCGCCATCGTCGGCACCAGCGTCCGCGACAGGACGAAGGACGCAATCATCGCGAAGACCACCGCCAAGGCCATCGGCACGAACAGAAAGCCCGCTACGCCGGGGAGCAGGAACATCGGCACGAACACGATACAGATACACAGCAGCGACACGAAAGCCGGGGTCACGATCTGGGCCGAGCCGTCCATGATCGCCTGGATCACGCCCTTGCCTTGCTCGAGATGCCAGTTGATGCTCTCGATCGTCACCGTGCCTTCATCGACGAGAATACCCACCGCCAGCGCCAGCCCGCCCAGCGTCATCGTATTCATGGTGTGACCGGTCGCCGCCAGTGCCGCCACCGCCGCCAGGATCGACAGCGGGATCGACATGGCGATGATGACGGTGGAGCGCCACGAACCCAGGAACAGCAGGATCATCAGCGAGGTCAGTCCCGCGGCGATCACCGCCTCACGCAACACGCCCGTGACCGAGGCCTTCACGAACACCGACTGATCGCCGATGGGCGAAACCTTGAGCGAGCCCGGCAAGCCGACGGTGATCTTGGGCAAGAGCTGCTTGACGCCGTCGATGATCGCCAGGGTCGAGGTCGAGCCGTTCTTGAGCACGGTCAAGAGCACCGAGCGGCTACCGCCGACATGGACGATGTTCTGCTGCGGCGGATAGCCGTCGCGGACATAAGCGACATCGCGCATATAGATGGTGGCGCCGTTGATCACCTTGACCGGCAGATTGTTCAGCCCCTCGATCGTGCTCGGCGCGTCGTTCAGCCGCACGCTGTATTGCGTCGAGCCTACTTTCATGAAGCCGGCGGGGTTGATCTGGTTCTGCTGGGCGATCGCATTGGCCACGTCCTGCGCCGATAGACCCTTGGACTGGAGCGCCTGCGGATTGAGATCGACCTGAATCTGGCGCTGCTTGCCGCCCGAAGGATAAGGCATGGCCAGCCCCGGCACGGTGACCAGCTGCGGGCGAATCTGGTTCAGGCCGAGGTCGAACAGCTGCTGTTCGGACAGGCCCTGGCCGGTCAAGGCGAGCTGGATGATCGGTACGGTGGAGGCATTGTAATTGAGAATCAGCGGCGGCGTCGCGCCGGGCGGCATCGACTTCAGCACGGTCTGCGAGACCGACGTGACCTGCGCGGTGGCGATGCGGATATCGGCGCCGGGCTGGAAGTAGATCTTGACGATGCCGATGCCCTGGTAGGACTGGCTCTCGATATGCTCGATGTCATTGACCGTGGTGGTCAGCACCCGCTCGTAGGGAGTGATGATGCGGTCCGACATGTCCTGCGGCGGCAGGCCGGCATATTGCCAGGCGACCGCGACCACCGGAATGCCGATATTCGGGAAAATATCCACCGGCGTCCGGAATGCCGCCAGCGCACCCATCACCGCAATCAGGATCGACATGACGATAAAGGTCAGCGGGCGTTGCAGCGCGACCTGGACGATCTTGATCATTCAAAACTCCGGCCCATAACGTCCGGCGGGCAACGGTTCAAACACCGCTACCCGCAAAGAACCCCCATGTCCGCCAGCCCGGGGCCCTAATCCATGATCCGCTCGCTCAGGTCAAGCACCCTGCGCGGCTTTTTGTACCGTGCGGTATAGACTGGGAAACGGTTCGGCCGCCGCGGCAACAGTGGCAGCATGCCTGGGGACCGCAAGGGCGAATAAAAGCGATTACATAGATCGGGAAAACTGACCCCGTGCCGGTCGGAATCCCATAGGCGTTAAAATACAGTCATGGGACGGCTTGCGGTGCGCGCGGATCCACCACCCCCCGACCCCCTCCTCTAAAGAGGAGGGGGAGTGAACAGCGCAATAGCCGTAGCGGACGCCGCTAAAGCCCCCTCCTCTTCAGAGGAGGGGGTTGGGGGTGGTGGCGGTTTACGCGAACCTGTCCGGTCGGCCCATAAGCCTATCATAACGCCTATGGGTCGGAATCCGACACGGGATCACCAGCGATCACAGGGGATTGCCATCCTTGTCGCGGTAAATCTCGCGCCGGCCGACGTGGTTGGCGGGGCCGACGAAGCCATCGCTTTCCATCCGTTCGATCCATTTCGCCGCAGTATTGTAGCCCACGGTCATCTGGCGTTGCAGCCAGCTGGTCGAGGCTTTCTGGCTTTCGAAGACGATCTGGCAGGCCTGGCGGTATTTGCGGTCTTCGGGGTTGTCGGAGGCGGCGGCGTCGAGATCGTCGAATGAGAACACGCCATCCTCGGGCTCCTCGGTGACCGAATCGACGTATTCCGGGGTGCCCTGGCCGCGCCAGAATTCGGCGACCTGCTCGACTTCCTCGTCCGACACGAACGGACCATGGACGCGCAGCACCGGCGAGCTGTTCGGCCGGTAGAGCATGTCGCCCTTGCCGAGCAGCTGTTCGGCGCCTTGCTCGCCCAGAATCGTGCGGCTGTCGATGCGGCTGGTCACGGCAAAGCTGATCCGCGTCGGCAGATTCGCCTTGATCACGCCGGTGATGACATCGACCGAGGGCCGTTGCGTCGCCATGATCAGATGAATGCCGGCGGCGCGGCTCTTTTGTGCGAGCCGCTGGATCAGCACTTCGATCTCCTTGCCGACCGTGACCATCAGATCGGCGAGTTCGTCGACGATCACCACGATCAGCGGCAGCACCTGGTAATCGAGCTGCTCTTCCTCGAACAGTTCGGCGCCGGTCTCGGGGTCGAAGCCGATCTGAATGCGGCGGCCCAGCGGTTTGCCCTTGGCGGCGGCGGCGCGCAGCTTGTCGTTGAAGCCGGTGATGTTGCGCACGCTGATCGACGACATCATGCGATAGCGCCGCTCCATCTCTTCCACCGCCCATTTGAGCGCGCGCACCGCCTTGGCCGGCTCGGTGACGACGGGCGAAAGCAGGTGCGGGATATCGTCGTAGCTCTTGAGTTCCAGCACCTTGGGATCGACCAGGATCAGCCGGCATTCGGCAGGCGTCAGCCGGTAGAGCAGCGACAGCAGGATGCAGTTCAGCCCGACCGATTTGCCCGAACCGGTGGTGCCCGCGACCAGCAGATGCGGCATCGCCGCGAGATCGGCGACGATCGGCTCGCCGGCGATATTCTTGCCGAGAATGATCGGCAGCAGCGCCTTCGACTGGGCAAAGGTCTCGCAGGCGATCAGTTCCTTGAAGCTGACCATCTTGCGGTCGGCATTGGGCAATTCGATGCCCATCACGGTGCGACCGGGGATGGCGGATACGCGCGCGGAAATCGCGCTCATATTGCGGGCGATGTCGTCGGCGAGGCCGATCACCCGGCTGGCCTTGATGCCGGGCGCCGGCTCCAGCTCGTACATCGTCACCACCGGGCCGGTACGCACGGCGGTGATTTCGCCTTTGACGTTGAAATCGTCGAGTACGGTTTCGAGCAGCCGGGCGTTGCGCTCCAGCCCGAGCTTGTCGATCTTGACGCCCGAATCGGCGGGCGGATCGACCAGCAAGTCGAGTGAGGGCAGCTCGAATTTATCGAACAGATCGCCTTGCCGCGCAGCGGAAGTGCCCGGCTGGGCAGGCCGTGCGGCGCGGGCGGGATCGCTGATTTCGGGCGGTCTGCGGCTCGACACATCGGCGCCGGTCGCGGCGGCCACTTCCTTGGCCTCGCGCTGTTTGCGCGCCTTGGCGCCCAGCAACGGGATCGCGGGCTTGGTGGATGCGCCTGTATCGCTGGCGGCCTCGCCGGAGGCGGCACGGTGCAGGGCCCTGGGCAGCGTCAACAGGCTGATCCAATCGACCGCGAACACCCGTCCGGCCAGCAACGCGCCGCTGACCAGGCAGACCAGCGCCATCGCCAGGATCACCCAACCCTGCCCGACTTGTGGCAGCAGGCCAGCACCGCCCCGGATCGCGCCCGCACCTAACAGGCCGGCCACGCCGCCCATCGAAGCGGGCAGGGCGCCCCCCGGCTCGGTAAAGGCCAGCGACAGCACGCTCGACAGCAAAGCCATCGCCAGCAGCAGCAGCCCCAGAGGGCGCCACCAACGCTGGTGGAGTGGCGGTACGTCGCCTTCTTCCTCTTCGGCAAAACGCCACAATTTCCGCGCGAACACATAAAGCAGCGGCAAAAACAGCACCGAAACCGGGCCGAACAGGAACAAGGCCCGTTCGGCCGCCCAGGCGCCGGTCAAGCCCATCCAATTGGCCACTTCGCCACCAGCGGCGGTCGAAGGTGATGGGTCGGTCTGCTTGTAGCTCACCAGGGCGAGGCCCAGAAACAGCATCGCCATGAACAAGCCGCTGGCCCCCAGCAATTCGACGCTGCGGGTCAAGCTGCGCTTGAGGATGACGCGCCAATGCGGACGCGCGGCGGCGCGGTTCGCTGGTGAAAATGCCCGTGATGCCATGTCCGTCCCTTAGAGCGTCACGCGACAACACAGACACTCCGGAGCTTATAATGCGCCGGAGGGGGAGTCCTCGTCAAGAATTGCGTTAACGACGTTCGAGAAGTGTTTCCCGCGGGGCGCTGGCAGATCGGGGTTGGTGGCATTCGTTGACCGGTCAAGCGTGCCCCTTCATTCGCCCCATTCCCGTGCAGCTGTGAGGAATGATTCCTGGATCAGCGCGTTGCGCTGCTCGATCGCCCCCCAATATCGGGGATGAGTGATGATATAGGGCAGGTTCAGTTCGATCCCCCGGACGACGATTGCGCCCGCCGCCGCGCCGGTCATGCTGAAAGTGCCGACGGGCCGGGACTGTACCGGAACCTCATTGCCGAGGTTGCGCGTGGTGCGTTCGAGATTGCTATCCACCGCACCGGGGCACAGCGCCGACACGCCGACGCCATGCGGGGCAAGTTCGTCGCGCAAGGCTTCGCTCAGGCCGACGACGGCGAATTTGGTCGCCGAATAGGCGCCCCGCGCCGCCATCCCGAGGCATAGGCCCATCAGGGAGGAGGTATTGACGATATGCCCGCTGCCCCGAGCCCGCATATCGCCGGCAAAGGCGTGCACGCCGTTGAACACCGCGGTCAGATTGACCGCGACCATGCGATCGAAGGCGTCGGGGTCCATATCGGCGAAGCTATGTCCGTCCGGGCCCATGCCGGCGTTGTTGACGAGAATATCGACCGGCCCGAACTGGGCTTCGGCCGTTTGCTTCGCCGCTTGCCAGCCTTGCCGATCCCGCGTGTCCAGCTTCAGCGGCAGCAAGCGCCCGCCGCGCGGCGCGATCTCGGTGTCCAGCGCTGCGCTGTCGATATCGGCGACGGTCACGGCGATGCCCCGCTCGGCGAGGGCATCGACAATGCCCAGGCCGATGCCGCTGGCGCCGCCGGTCACCAGGGCATGTCGGGCTAGCGAAATATTCAAACCACCTCTCCTCATTTATGGTTTCCGCGCAAGTAGCGCGGGCTCAGTCCGTCGGCATCGGCATACCGGCTCCGGGCTGCATGATTTCGAAGACATTCCCATCCGGGTCGCGGCAATAGGCGGCGCGCATGCCGCCGCCCTTGAAGGTCTGGATGGGGCTATGCACGCGCACCCCTGCCGCTTTCAGCCTGGCGTAGGTTTCCTCGATGTCGTCGACGGTCACGCCGAAATGCGAATAGCCGCGATCGCTGACCGGGTAATTGCCGTCCTTGGCCTTGCCTGCAGGATTGGCGAATTCGAACAATTCGAGCCAGAGATTGTCCTTGGCGATCATGCACATCCGGCCCTGCGCGTTAGGCACGTCCATGATTTCCGAGAATTGTTCGCCGCTGAACGGGAAGGGGTCGCTGAGCAGTTCCAGCCCCAGCATGTCGCGATAGAAGGTGATCGAGCGATCGAGATCGACGACTGAAATACCGACGTGATTGAATCTCATGGTGCCGCTCCTTCGGTTTCCAGTCCGCGTGCGGTGCGGAAGTTTTCGAGCAGATGTGCGCCATCGCGGCCGGCGACGATCGCTGGCACCGCGCGGCCACGCTCGGCGACCAGCACATCGTCCTTGACCAGGCGCTTGCCGGCGACTTCGACCGATCCCTCCAGCACCAGCGCGGCATACCAATCCCCGCGCGTAGCGGCGGCAATGCTTTCGCCCGCAGTCAACCGCGTATCCCTGACCACGCCGCGGTTCGGATCGTCTGGATCGCCCAGATCCCACGACCAGCCGGGCGCCAGCCGCGACTTCCACATGCCGTCGGTGCCGTCGAGCGACAGCGAGGAATGGCCTTCGTTGCGGGTGTTGATGCCCCCGCGCGGTTTGAAGACATGATTACCGCCCCGGAGCGTGGGGTGGTCATGATATTCCGGCCCGTAGCCCCCGGCGCCAGTGCCAGATCGGCAAAGATTTCCAGCAGCCGGCACCCCATCGGCCCGATCAGCAGCGGCCCATATTCGATCGAGGGTGCGGCGACGAAGACATCGCCCTGCATCATATACCAGTCACCGATCTGGCACTTGCCTTCGAGGATGACGACCACCGTCCAGCAATCATGCCAATGCATCGGCCAGATCTGATTGGGAGGCATGCGGATATCGGGCATGCCATAGATGAAGTCGTCCTGTTCGTTGCCCAGCATGACGATCTCGCTCCAGGTCTGGCCGCCGGGGATATCGTTGCGGGTCTCGCCGTTGGGTCCGGCCATGCCGCCGGGGTAAAGCCGCCGCAGGCTGACACCGGGTGTCAGTGGCTCGACGTGGCAATGTTCGGTCGGAACCATGGAGCGGATGGCGTGAGTAGGCATTTCTGTCCTCTTCCCTGTTGTCCGGTGTCCGCGCTTTATGCGGTTATCGGCAGCGTGTTATCCGGTTACCATGCCGGCGGATTTGACTTTGCCTTTCAGGGCAGACGGCTCGCCGGCTTTGCGCCTGCCAGGACGATGCGCTGCATCAGCCGCGTGGTTTCGTAATCCGGAACCGCGAAATGTTGCACTGCGCGATTGTCCCAGAACGCCAGATCATGAGCGGCCCACTTCCAGCGCATGGTGAAATCGGGGCGTTCGATGTGGCGAAACAACAGCGCCAGCACGGCGGTGCTTTCCGGCAAATCGAGTTCGACAATGCGCGTGACAAAGGATTCATTGACATAGAGCGCCTTGCGCCCGGTTTCCGGATGGGTGAGCACTACCGGATGGATTTGTTCGCGGGCATTGCGCCGGCTGTAGTTCGCCTCGAATCCTGGCCCCAGATCACGCATGCGATCTATAGTCAACTGTACGCTATGCACGGCGGTCAGCCCATCGAGCATGTGCTGCATCGGCGCCGACAAGGCATTCCAGGCCGCGTACATGCTCGACCAGCAAGTATCGCCACCAAAGCTCGGCACCTGGACGGCCCGCAAGGCAGTGGCGATCGGCGGCATGGCCAGCGAGGTGGTGTCGGCGTGCCAGACCGCCGTGCCGTGCCGTGAGCGGCTGAGGTCACCGGTCATCACGTCTGCGGCGGTATCGTGATCGGTCCCCGATGATTCTTCCTTCATCGGCTGGCCGAAGCCCTCCATGAAGGCCCAATATTGGTCCATGCCGATATCCTGCCCACGCAGGAAGATCACACCATGGTCCAATATAGCTTGGCGCAACACCGCGAATGCATGGTCCGACAAGGGTTTACGGAGGTCCGGTCCGTGGACCACGGCGCCGATATTGCCCGTTATCCGCTCTACCGAAATATCGGTTTCAGCCATCGCTCATCCCATCTGTTGTTTTCGTATCAGGATTAATCCCAAGCCGCTGCCCGGCAGTATGGTTTCGCGGGAAACCTGATTCCAATTCATTATGCTACCGTTTGTCATGAGAATAAGGAATACGGACTGTCAGCTGCGAGCGCTCGCGCGAACATGGTCCATCTCTCCGCACAGCACGATCATCCGGTCGAGGATGCTTTGTGCAAGCGGCGACAGCGTGCGGTGCTTGAGGAAATAGGCGGTCATCGGGATTTCGACGTCCTGCTCCAGCCAGGAGATCGGAATATGGGTGAGGGTGCCATTCTCGAGCCCCTCGCGCGCCGAGACCGGTGAGGTGATCCACACCGCATCGCTATGGGCCGCGACGCGCATCAATATATCGTAATCTTCGACCGTGAGCGCCGGCTGCTTGCGCGGCCCGAGATGCAGTGTGGAGGTGGCATTGTCGTCGAGTTCGGTGGAACGGGTGCGCAGCAGCGGAAAGGGTTCGAGATCCTCGGGCGTGACCTTGTCCAGGTGGGCGATAGGGTGATTCTTGCGGACGACGATGCCGAGCGGGAAATGCGCCAGCAGGATGCCGCTATAGGGAGCATTGGCCGGCGCGGTGTGAGCGGTACAGACGCAGATTTCCAGTGCTTCATCGACCAGCAACGCCAGCAGCCGCTTCGGCGAGCCGGTGGTGATATTGGCGTGAAAGCCAGGTTTGCCGATCATTTCGGACATCAGCGGGGCGAGCAGCGTCCGGGCCGCAAGCGGTGCCATGCCCAGGGCAATCCTGCCCCCGTCGCCGTTCGCGGCATGCATCAGCATATTCGATAATTCGGCTTCATTGCGCAGCATGGTTTCGGCGCTGCGCAGGAATTCGCGCCCCACCGCAGTGACGGCCACCATGTTGCGCGTGCGATCGAACAGCCGGACCTGACACTCGCTCTCGAGCGCCTGAATGCTCCGGGTCAGCGCGGATTGCGTCAGATTGAGCGCTTCGGCCGCCTTGGTGAAATTCAGAAACCGGGCAAGCATCACCGCGTGCCGCAGCTTGCGAAGATCCATATTCGTAATCCTCATTACCATGGCTTTTAAAATGCATTAGACGTCAGGTCATCGCAATAGCTATCCCGAAGACCGGGCCGTGAAAAAACGCAATCGAGAGCGTCAGAAACCGGCCGAAATGGGAGCATTCGCGGTGTCACAGATATTCGCAGGCATTCGTATCATCGACTTGAGCCAGGGGATGGCGGGGTCGTTGACGACGATGATCCTGGCCGATTACGGCGCCGAGGTGATCCGGCTGGAGCCGCCGGGCGGCGACCCGATGTGGGACCATCCCGCCTATCTGCTGTGGCAACGCGGCAAAAAGAGCGTCGCGCTTGACTGGGAAAGTGTGGAAGGCCGCGCGCATGCCCGCCAGTTGATCGAGGGCGCGGATATTCTCATCGAAACGCTGCGGCCGGGGCAGGCCGACGCGCTCGGTCTCGGCTATGAGACCGTCCGTGCCGCCAATCCGGCTTTGATCTATTACTCGCTGGCGCCGTTCGGGCAGACCGGGCCCTATCGCGATTTCAAGCCTTATGACGGCATCGTCAACGCCAAGTCGGGGCGGATGCGCGATCAGGTCGGCTGGCAACGCAACCGGCCGACGTTTCGCGCGGTGAACGACATTTCCTACCATACCGCGATGTTTGCGGCGCAAGCGATCTGCGCGGCGTTGCGCGTGCGTGCCGAAACCGGGCGCGGGCAAAGGCTGGAAGGTTCGTTGTTGTCCGGCGCGTCGGCGCCCAACAACAATTGGCGCAAGTTCGCAGGCAAGGTGATCGCGCCCGACCTTTATCCCGGCGAATTGTCGAAGGAGGATGTCGCCAAAGGCATCCTGACAGCCGATCGGCATGAATCCGATCCCCAGACCGCCAATCCCAACCAGATCTGTGTCGAGACCAAGGACGGGCGCTGGATCATGCATTCGCACATCCAGCAGGATCTGTTCGATGCCTGGATCGACGCCATCGGCTTTTCCTGGATTCGCGACGACGACCGCTACCGCACCGCGCCGGCCATTCCCGATCATGCCGACCGCATCGCCCTCAATCTGCAGATCTTCGCGCGGTTCAAGGAGAAAACCGCGCAGGAGTGGCGCGAAATCTACCGCGCGCATCCCGATTGTGCCGGCGAAGTGATGCAGACGACGCAGGAAGCGCTGCATCACGAACAATTTGTCGCCAACGGTCATCTGGTCGAGATTCACGATCCCCGCGTTGGGAGGATGGATCAACTGGGCCCGTTCGCCCGGATGAGCGAGACCCCGGCTCGCATCACCCGTCCCGCCCCGCGCCCCGGCGAGCATACCGACCAGGTGCTGGCAGAGCCACCGCGCGCCGCGCCGCTGATCGTCGGCCGGGGCGGCAATCCCCAGCGCCCGCTCGAAGGCATCACCATATTGGAATGTGCCGGCTGGCTGGCGGCGCCATTTGCCGGCGCGCTACTGGCCGATCTCGGCGCGACGGTGATCAAGGTCGAGCCGCTGCACGGCGACCCCTATCGCCGGATGCCGACGAACGAGAACATGATCCGCGCGTTCCAGGGCAAGAAGAACATCGGCCTGAACCTCAAGAACGAGCAGGGCCTGGCGATCTTCTACGAATTGGTGAAGCGCGCCGACGTCGTCATGCATAATTACCGACCGGGCGTGCCCGAGCGGCTGAAGATCGATTATGCCACGCTGCGCGCGATCAAACCCGATCTCGTCTATGTCTATGCCGGTTCCTATGGCGCTACCGGGCCCGATCGCCTGCGCGCCGCCTTCAACCCGACCATGGGCGCCTTCTCGGGAAATTCGGTGTTCCAGTCCGGCGCCGGCAACAAGCCCAAGGGCGATCAGTCGCCCGATCCGATTGCGGGCAGCGGTGTCGCGACCGGGATCATGCTGGGTCTTGCCGCGCGCATCCTTACCGGCAAGGGGCAGTATATCGAGACATCGATGATGAATTCGAACGTCTATTGCAATTCGGACGATGCCTTCGACTATGCCGGCAAACCGCCGCGGCGGGTGCCCGACAAGGATCAGTTGGGGCTGGAGGCGACATATCGCCTTTACGAAACCGCTGCGGGCTGGGTGTTCATCGCTGCGCAGTTCGATGGCGAGTTCGCCGCCTTGGCAACGGCGCTGGACCGCGATGATCTGGTGGCGGACGAACGCTTTGCGAGTTGGACAGCGCGTATTGCCCACAGCCAGGCATTGGCGGACGAATTCGAGCCGATCTTCCGCAAGCGCACGGCGGACGAGTGGGAGGCATTGCTGCTCCCGCGCGACATCGGCTGCGTCCGCGCGGACAAGACTTCGCATGTGCGCTTCCTCCATGAAGATCCGCAACCCCAGGCGATGGGCTTCATGGCCCAGACGGAAAGCCCCGAATTCGCCGACAAGGCGCCGGGCGGAGCATATTGGCGTCACGCCCCGGTGGTGAAATTCTCCGAAACGCCTTGCGAAGCGGGCCTGCCTTATGAAGGCCCGACCACGCATCCGCGCGAGGTATTGGGGGGGCTGGGTTACGATGATGACGAGCTGGACCGGCTCGCGGAACGCAAGGTCATTGCGGTCCGTGCCGAGGCCGTAAAGGCGATCTCCTATTGAGACAGCCGCTGCAAGAACAAGGAACGAGGAATGACTGATCGCCCGCTGCCCGTTCCCGACGCGGTTTCCGCGCCCTATTGGGCGGCTTGTGCCCGGCATGTGCTGACGCTTCCGCGCTGCAGCCAATGCGCCACATTCACCTCGCTGCCCGACGAGACCTGCCCGCATTGCCACAGTCTGGATCCCCGGTTCAGCTTCGAAGAAGTGTCCGGACGCGGCCAGGTGCGAACGTGGACGGTGATCCGCCAGTCGTTTCTGAACGGCTTCGACGTGCCGTTCCTGCTGGTCGATGTTCAACTCGATGACCAGCCGCATGTCCGGATGATCGGCCGGTTGCTCGACGGGCCGGAGACGCCGCTACAACTCGGCGATCGGGTGGTCGTCGCTTTCGAGGATGTCACCGCCGGGGTCTCGGTGCCGGCCTTCGCCTTGGAGAAAGCGGCATGAGCGGAGAATTCACGGCGCGCAACAAGGTCGCCATCGTCGGCTATGCGCAGAGTCAGGTCGTCCGCCGGGGCACCGAAACCGTCGGCATGACCGCGCTGAAAACGGCGCAGGCAGCGATTGCCGACGCCGGGCTGCGGGTCGACCAGATCGATGGCTTCGTCGCCGCGCAATCGCTGCCCAGCGCCGGCGCGCATGAGCTGATCGACGGCACCAGCTTTGTCTCGGCGGACTGGCTGTCGCGGCATTTGGGCACCCAGCCGTCCTATTGCGTCGGCTTCACCGGCTGGGGACAATTGTCCGGCTCGATGTCGATGGCGATCAACGCGGTGGCCAGTGGCGCCGCACGCTATGTCTTGCTGCATCGGGCGCTCTACAACCCGCCCGGCAAATACGGCAACAACCCGATGACCGAAGCCCGTAACGAGCGCCAATGGGGCGTGCCGCAAGGCTTTTTCGGCCCGATCCCGCCGATCGCCATGGTCGCCAACGAATATTTGCGACGCTATGGTGGCACCCGCGAGGTTCTCGGCCGCATCGCCGTCGAAGCGCGCAAGAATGGCGCGCGATTGCCGTGGTCCTATTGGTATGGCAAGCCGCTCAGCCTCGAAGACTATATGGCCGAGCCACTGCTCAACGATCCGCTGTGCCGCTTCGATTGCGATATCCCGGTGCAGGGCGTCGGCGTCGTGATCCTGACCACTGCCGAACGTGCGCGGGACATGCCGCATCAGCCCGTCTATATTTCCAGCTATGCCAGCGGCTATCCGCGCAATCATCGCATCCCGCTGCATTGGACGCTGGATGAGATGGAGGAAGCGGGCGAGGATCTGGGCAAACGGCTATGGTCTGCTGCCGGCTTCGGGCCGCGCGACGTGCAATTGGCCCAGCCTTACGACGCCTTTTCGCCCTTTGTGCCGCTGTGGCTGGAAGCGCTGGGTTTCTGCCCGCGCGGTGAAGCGCATCGGTTCATCATGGATGGCGGCATCGACAGCGACGATCCGCGCTCGATCGCGGCGATCTCCGGGGGCGGCACGATCGGCAACGGGCGATTGCATGGCGTGCCGCAGATGATGGAATGCTACCTTCAGACCGCCGGACGGGCGGGCGAGCGGCAGCGCGAAGTCACTAACGCGGTGTCCTCCTATTCCTCGCCGCATCTCGGGGGCGGGGCGATCGTTTATACCAATACGCCCTAAACGGTTAAACCGTCGATCGCCGCCCACCGCAGCCAGCGCAATTGCCGCGCACGTTGAGCCGTCATGCCACCGAGCGCGATCACCGGCACGCTGGCACGGGCAGCTAGCGCGTGGAAGCGCTGCGGGCCCAGCGCTGGCGCGCCGGGGTGCGAAGCGGTGGCGAAGACCGGCGATAGTAAAATCGCGCTGATGCGCGGCGAGCGTCCGATATCGCGCAGACTGTGGGCGGTGCCGAGGCGCAGTAGCGCGGGGCCGCGGGCCAGTGCTGCCGGCGAACCATAGGCTCCGTCAGCGCCCCATTGCCGGGCTAGCGCGGCGTTGCCGGCCAAAACGATAATATGGCCGTGACGGCGGGCGATGCGTTTCAGCGCTTCGAAACGCGCGCGCCGAGTCACCGTGCCCAGATGATAATGGCGATAAATGAACCCGCTCTGGCGCGGCAGCCGGGCCAGCGATGCTTCCAGCACAGCGTCGTTACGGGCATCGCTGATCAGCCAGAGGTGAGGCAGGGTGGGCTGGGACATCGGAGGTCTGGAGCATCCAAAAAGTGGGTACAAGTTTTTAGCATTAACGATGCGGCTAACATCGTCTAGCAGCGCCGCATGAATCAGCCCGATGTCCAGCCGGTTTCGCCCCTTGCCGAGGTCCAATCGCGCATCGCTGCCGCCGCGCGCATTGCCGGGCGCGATCCCGCGGAGGTCGCGTTGGTGGCGATCAGCAAGACTCGTCCCGCCGAGGCGATCCTGCCGTTGATCGCGGCAGGTCAGCGGATATTCGGCGAAAACCGTGTCGCCGAAGCCGAGGCAAAATGGCCGGCGTTGCGCGAGGCGCATGGCGATATCGCGCTGCATCTGGTCGGGCAGTTGCAGTCGAACAAGGCCGATGAAGCGGTGGCGCTGTTCGATTGCATCCACTCGCTCGACCGGTCGAGCCTCGTCGGCGCGCTTGCCCGGGCGATGGACAAGGCCGGGCGGCGCTTGCCGTGTTTCGTGCAAGTGAACATCGGCGACGAAGCGCAAAAGGGTGGCTGTGCGATCGCCACGCTGCCGGCATTGCTGGCCGAAGCACGGGGTGCCGACATTCCGCTCGCCGGGCTGATGTGTGTGCCGCCGCTCGATATCGAGCCCACGCCGTTCTTCGCTTTGCTCGACAAGCTGGCCGACGATCATGGCCTCGCCGGGCTATCGATGGGGATGAGTGGCGATTTCGAGACCGCGATCCAGCTTGGCGCTACCCATGTCCGGGTCGGTAGCGCCTTGTTCGGGGCGCGGGCATGAGTTCCGAACTGCTCGCTGCTCAGCGCGCCGATCTGGCCGGATTGGCGGCGCGCGGTCGTTTGCGCGCGCTGAGCCCGCGTGCGGGCGTGGATTTTGCCTCGAACGATTACCTCGGGCTGGCTTCTTCGGCAGCGCTGGCCGAGGCGATGCGCGCGGCGCTCGACCGGGGAGTGCCGGTCGGCTCGGGCGGCTCGCGGCTGCTGCGCGGCAATCATCCCGAGCATGAGGCGCTGGAGGCCGAAGCGGCGGCGTTCTTCGGCAGCGAAGCGGCGCTGTTTTGCGCCACTGGCTTTGCCGCCAATTCGGCGCTGCTGGCGACGCTGCCCCAGCGCGGCGATCTGATTCTGGCCGACGAATTGATTCACGCCAGCAGCCATGAAGGCTTGCGGCTGACCCGGGCCGAACACCGGCTGGTGTCGCACAATGACCCTGACGCTTATGCCAAGGCGATTACCGCGTGGCGGCGCGGCGCCAGTAGCAGCAGTGGCGCAGGGCAGGTGTGGATCGCGGTGGAAACGCTGTACAGCATGGATGGCGATTTCGCGCCGCTGGCCGAGCTATCCGCGCTGGCCCAGCGCGAGGGGGCGATCCTGATCGCCGACGAGGCCCATGCCACCGGGATTTATGGACCAGGAGGGCGCGGGCTGGTCGCAGACTTGCCGCAGCGCGATCATATCATCAGCCTGCATACCTGCGGCAAGGCGCTTGGGGTCGAGGGCGCTCTGCTTTGTGGCCCTGGGGCCCTGCGCGATTTCCTGGTGAACCGAGCGCGCGGCTTCATCTTTTCGACCGCGCCTTCGCCCTTGATCGCTGCCGTGGTGCGCGAGGCGTTGAGGATCGTCGCCGGCGGCGATTCCTTGCGTCACGAGCTGCAGGCGCGGATCGGTGCCGCACGCGAGTTGCTCGCCCCGCTCGGCGCGCAATGTCATGACTCACCGATCCTGCCGCTGGTGCTGGGCGGCGATGTCCGGACAATGGCGGTGGCGGCTCGCCTTCAAGCTGCGGGTTTCGACGTGCGGGGCATTCGCCCGCCAACCGTGCCCGAGGGTAGCTCGCGGCTGCGGATCGTCATTACCCGCAATGCCGGGTTCGATGACCTTGCCGATCTGGTGGTGGTGCTGAGCGAGGCGCTCGCGGCATGAAGGGGTTCGTCGTCACCGGCACCGATACCGGGATCGGCAAAAGCGTCGTCGCGGCGGGGTTGGTGGCGGCGCTGAGTGGGCGCTATTGGAAGCCGGTGCAGGCCGGGCTCATCGATGGCACCGATAGCGAAATGGTTGCCGCGCTGGTGCCGGGTGCTCCGATTCACGCCGAAGCTTATCGCTTGACCACGCCGTGTTCGCCGCATCAGGCCGCCGCGCTCGACGGAGTAAGCATCGATCCGGCGCGACTGGCCTTGCCCCAGGGTGACGCGCCATTGGTGGTCGAGGGGGCCGGGGGCGTTTTGGTGCCGCTGCGCGAGGATCTGCTGTTTGCCGATATGATGGCGCGGTGGGGCCTGCCGGTGGTGCTGGTGGCCCGCACTGCGCTGGGCACGATCAATCATACTTTGCTGTCGATCGAGGCGTTGCGCACTCGGGGCGTGACGCTGGCGGGTTTGGCCTTCGTCGGCGATGCCAATGCCGAGAGTGAGCGGGTAATTGGCGCGATCTCGGGGGTGACCCGGCTGGGGCGCTTGCCATGGCTGACGCCGCTCGATGCCGCCAGCCTCCGCGTGGCGATGACGGCGCATTTCGATTTGGCCAAGCTGGCATGAGTCGCTCGCCGGTCTGGCATCCTTTCACGCAGCATGGGCTGGAGGAGCCGGCGCCGCTGGTCGAACGGGCCGAGGGCGCGATCCTCTACACCCGCGATGGGCGCCGAGTGATCGATGCGATTTCGAGCTGGTGGGTGACGACGCATGGCCATTGCCATCCGCGTATTGTCGCCGCCATCGCCGAACAGGCGCAAAAGCTCGATCAGCTGATCTTCGCCGGCTGGACGCACGAGCCCGGCGAGCGGCTGGCCGCCGAGCTGGTGGCGATGATGCCGGCTGGCCTACCTTACGTGTTCTATTCGGACTCGGGCTCGACTGCGGTCGAAGTGGCGCTGAAGATGGCGCTCGGCTTCTGGGCAAACCATGCGCAGGTGGGGCGCGGCGAGCCCCGGCACCGCATCCTGGTGCTGGAGCACAGCTATCATGGCGACACCATCGGCGCGATGAGCGTCGGCGCGCGCGGCGTGTTCAACCGGGCCTATGCGCCGCTGTTGTTCGACGTCGGCACGATTCCCTTTCCGAAGGCGGGCGCTGAGCAGGCGACACTCGATGCGCTGGTGGTGGCCTGCGCTGCAGAGCAACCGGCGGCGTTCATCGTCGAGCCGTTGGTGCTCGGCGCAGGCGGGATGCTGGTCTATTCGCCCGATGTGCTGCGCCAGATGCGCAGCATCTGCGCCGCGCACGGCGTGCTGTTCATCGCCGATGAGGTGATGACCGGCTGGGGCCGCACCGGCACGCTGCTCGCTTGCGAACAAGCGGGCGTAGTTCCCGACATTCTCTGCCTCGCCAAGGGGCTGACCGGCGGCTCGATGCCGCTGGCGGTGACGCTGGCGAGCGAGGCGATCTATGACGCGCACTACTCGCAGGACCGGAGCAAGACGTTTTATCATTCGAGCAGCTACACCGCGAACCCGATCGCCTGTGCCGCCGCGCTCGCCAATCTGGCGATCTGGCGCGAGGAGCCGGTGCTGGCGCGGATTGCCGCGTTGGCCGAGCGGCAGGAAGCGGCGCGGGCGATGCTGACGGACGTGCCGGGGATCGTCAACACACGGGTTTGCGGAACGATATTGGCGTTGGATTATGAGCTTGGCGCCGCCGATGCGGGCTATCTTTCTACGCTCGGCCCGCGTCTGACCGCGTTCTTTCGTGAGCGCGACCTGCTGCTGCGCCCCTTGGGCAACACTGCTTATGTGATGCCGCCCTATTGCATCGCGACCGACGATCTAGCGCGGGTGAGTGCAGCCCTCGCGGACGCCACCTATTTATGAGGGCTGGCGCTGTTGGCGGCACCGAGAATAAAATTACAGATATGGCGTGTTTATACAATAGGCGTGTGAGTACTAAACTGCCGTATTTATAATATGTGATTCTTATTTCAAATATTATGCTTAAATATTCGTTAAGTTAAAGTTGTCATATTAGCTTCACCGACAATATATAGAAAAATTCCCAGAGCGATCGATTAGTTATTGCTCTGATTTGTCGTATCAATTCACCAAAAATATAACTTCGGGTCGTTGTGCTCCGAGAATGCCCAATGGCAGGCTCGGGCGCAGTTCTGCATGCACAGCGCCAATGCGCCAACCCGAGGAAATCACCATGTCCACGACTGCCATACCCGGTCTTTCGCTGCCCACGGGCTTCCACATCGGCCCGATTCAGGAGCTGATCAACGATCGCCTGCTCCTGCCGCTGAATGTCCCCGCGCCGCTGGGCGTGCTCACCAATTTCACCGGCACCTTCACCGGCAAGGGCTTCAACCTGATCTTCCGCCCGAACAGCACCGCGACCCCCACCACATTTCCGGCGAAACCGACGCAAACGCCCACCGACAACGTGCTGGAGCTTAATCTCACGCAGGAAAGCCTGGCGTTTCCGGATGGTTCGCTGGGCAATGTCCCCAATCGCGGCAATGGCGCGCAGGCGGATAAATTCCTCAACGGCGTCCCCTATATTCAGTCGGTCAGCGATGTGACCAACGGTTCGCCGCAGCCGATCCATTTCGAACCGGGCATCTGGCTGGCCGTGCCGAGCACCACCAATCCCAATGAACCCACGACGCTGGCGCGGATGGCTTCGGTACCGCACGGCGTCACGATCAACCTGCAGGGCGCGTCATTGCCTGCGGTGGCCGGCGCGCCGACCATTCCCGCCGTGGATCCCACGCCCTTCCTCTCGGCAACGCGGGCGCCGTTCCGCTTTGCCAGCCAGACCGCAAGCGACGCCTTGACGCTGCGCATCCCGCAAAACCTCGCCAGCTTTATTACGGCGGGCACGATTACCCAGGCGATCCTCGATGATCCCAACACGGTGTTGCGTAATGCGATTGCCGGGCAAAATATCGTCAGCACCATCACCATCGAGGTGGCCAGTGCGCCGGAAACTCCGGCAGGTCCGGCCGCCATCCCGGCGGTGGGCGGCGGCAACGCCAATATCGCCTTTCTCGTGGACAATGCCGATGTGCCCAATCAACAAACCGGGCCTGCAGGCAAAATATTCGCCGGGGTCAAATCGACGTTCTGGATCGAAACCGTCGAACACGATATCACGCTGCCGCTTCTCGCCGCCGGGCATCCGCCGATTACCGTCAGCGTGCCGGGTCACCCGGTAACCGGATTAGCCGGTCCGAACTTCATCATCCATCCGCCGTTTCCCATCCCGCATCCGATTACGATCAAGGTGCGCTCGACGCAGATCCAGTATTCGCAGGTCGTGTTGCTGAACTTCAACGGCTTGACCTGGCCGCATGTTTCCGTGGCGACCCTGGTGCCGTCTACGCCGATCACCCCCACCCCGATCGAATGGGAAGCGGTGCGCAAGCAATTGTAAGCTGAGAAACGCTGATGTGCAGGGTTGCGTGTCCTGCACATCAGTAGCCCTTCCCCGTCCATGCTGAAGCTTGTCGAAGGACTGCCCTTCTTTCCCTCTGGGCTTACCGGAAGAACAAGGCAGTGCTTCGACAAGCTTCAGCATGGACGGGGGCAGGTCTCGATCATTGAACCATGACCTTATCCCCCCGGATGCCGGTCCAGTTCATTCCCCGCCAACGTCACCACATGCAGCAGGTTCGTTGCCCCCGGTGTGCCGAACGGCACCCCGGCCAAAGTCACCAGCTTGGCGCCGGCCTCGCCGAAGCCATGCCGCAGGGCCATGCGCTTGCCCTTGCCGATCATTTCCTCGAAGCTGCCGATATCGCGGGTGTGGACCGCATAGACGCCCCAGAGCAGCGCCATCCGCCGCGCGGTCTTGGGCGAGGGGGTAAGCACCATCACCGGCACCGACGGGCGCTCGCGGGCGACGCGGCGGGCGGTGGCGCCCGAGCCGGTGAAGCAGATGATGCCGGCCAGCGTCACCGTCTGGGCGATGGTGGCGCAGGCCTGCGCCAGCGCATCGGCGGTGGTGGCATCGGGGTGTACCGAGGTGAAATGGATGCGCGCCTGATAACCAGGGTCCCGTTCGACCTGGATGGCGATGCGATCCATGATCGTCACCGCCTCGACCGGCCACGCACCGCTAGCGGTTTCGGCCGACAACATCACCGCATCTGCGCCATCATAGACGGCATTGGCGACATCGGACACCTCGGCGCGGGTCGGCGCCGGGCTTTCGATCATCGATTCGAGCATCTGCGTGGCGACGATCACCGGCTTGCCGCTGCGGCGGGTGACTTCGACGATGCGCTTCTGCAGCGGCGGCACTTCCTCGGGGTTCAGCTCCACGCCAAGATCGCCGCGTGCGACCATGATGCCGTCGGCGAGTTCGATGATCGCGTCGAGATGTTCCAGCGCCGCCGGCTTTTCGATCTTGGCGATCAGCGCCGGGCCATGCGGGCCAGTCAGCCGCCGCGCTTCGGCAACGTCTTCGGGGCGCTGGACGAAAGACAGCGCGATGTAATCGGCGCCATGTTCCAGCGCGAAGGACAAATCGCGGCGATCCTTGTCGGTCAGCGCCGGCACCGGGACCACGGCATCGGGCACGTTCACGCCCTTGCGGTCGGAAATCACCCCGCCCACTTCCGCCGAGCACAGGATGGCGTCGGGATCGGCGTGGATCACGCGCAGCCGCAGCTTGCCATCGTCGATCAGCAGCCGCTGGTCCTTGTGGAGGATGCCGAACAATTCGGGGTGCGGCAGGCAGACGCGGGTATCGTCGCCGGGCGCAGGGTTGGCGTCCAGGGTGAAATGGCTGCCGTGGCGGATCACCGCCCGCCCACCGGCGAACGTGCCGACGCGCAGCTTGGGGCCCTGCAGATCGCACAGGATCGCAATCGGGCGACCGATATCCTTTTCGGCGGCGCGGATCGCGGCGATGGTCTCGGCATGGGTGGCCTGATCGCCGTGGCTCATATTGACGCGAAAGGCATCGGCGCCGGCGCGCAGCAGCTTGGCGATCATTTCCGGCGAGCGGCTTGCCGGCCCGAGCGTGGCCAGAATTTTTACCTTGCGGCCGCGCTGCGTCTGGTGCTGTCGATCTACCCTGGCCATGCGGTGTTCTCCGTAATTGCGGCCGATAAATTGGCGCTGGCGGGTGACGGCGCCCCTATGGCAAAGTCAGGCGCAAATACCAAGGGTGATTGCTATGAATGCCAATACAGATGATCCGCTCGACCGCCTGGACGATGCCCAGGCCGCTGCCGCCTTTCGCCACCTCGTGCGCCATTTGCGCCATCGCCATGATGCGCAGAACATCGATCTGATGGGTCTGGCGGGCTTTTGCCGCAATTGCCTGGCGGATTGGATCATCGAAGCCGGGGCCCCGCTCGACAAGGCAGCAGCGCGTGAGGCGATCCACGGCATGGGCGCCGGGGAATGGAAAGCGCGCTACCAGAGCGAGGCGACGCCGGAACAACTGGCCCGGATGGCGGAGAGCGTTAAGAAGAACGGATAAAATGGAGAGGGTAAAAAATGCGACTCGATGACTATGCCACCAAGTACCAGGGTATCCGCTTCTCCCGCAGCGACGGCGTGCTGGAAATGACGCTGCACACGCGCGGTGGCCCAGTGTTATGGGGCTCGTCGCGCGATTGCCTCCACGCCGAACTGGGCGAGGCCTTCCTCGACATCGCCCGCGATCCCGACAACAAGGTGATTCTGCTGACCGGCACCGGCGACAGCTTCATCGCCGGCTTCGATCCCGCGTTCAAATTTCACGAGCCTACCATCGCCGAAATGTGGCCGCGCATCTATGATGAGGGTGTCGCATTGCTCGCCAATCTGCTGGCGATCCCGGTGCCGATGATCGCCGCCGTCAATGGCCCCGCGCTGATCCACGCCGAAATCGCGGTGCTCGCCGACATCGTCCTCGCCGCCGACACCGCCGAATTCGCCGATCTCGCGCATGTCCCCAGCGGCGGTGCGGTGCCCGGCGACGGGGTTCAGGTCGTCTGGCCGATGTTGCTCGGGCCCAATCGCGGGCGTTATTTCCTGCTTACCGGCGAACGCATCGGCGCGCAGGAAGCCCGCCAGGTCGGGGTCGTCGGTGAAGTCCTCACCCCCGAAGCCCTGCTTCCCCGCGCCCGCGAACTGGCCCAGCAACTCGCGCGTCTGCCCGTGCCGCTGCTGCGCCATACGCGGATGCTGCTGGTGAAGGACTTGCGGCGGCGGCTGTTCGACGAGCTGCACAACGGGCTGGCGCATGAGGCGCTGGCGACTTTGGTGCGGTAGGGGTGAAGGGGTTTTTGCAGGGATCAAGGTACGGGGGTAACCCCCTGGTGCTGCCGTCGATCGGGCTGGGCCGCCAATCAAGTAAGCCAATAGCGGCTTGCATGTTATACAAAATTTTATATAAATCTGCTATGGATGGTGCCAAGGACGATCCGAAGGATATCGATTTCGTAGAGATGAGGCTCGGCGAGATGCTGGGTATCAGCTCGACAAGGCACAGCATGGGGAAGAGCCCGACGACTGGAAGCCTTTTCCGGCGGTTGGGCCAGGGACGCGGGAAATCCGCATTGCCGAGGATAACGGTGCGCTCCGCATTATGTACGTCGTTAAATTCGCCGAGAAAGTCCACGTTTTGCATTGTTTTCAGAAAAAGTCTCAGGCCACGGCACGGAAAGATGTCGATCTCGCAAAGAAGCGATATGCCAGTCTCAAGAGGGAGTTCGGCAAATGAGCAGCCAGACCTTCAAAAGCGTGTGGGACGCTATCGAAAACACCCCTGAGGAAGCGGAGAACATGAAGCTCCGCTCTGCCCTCATGCGCGATTTGCAGAAGTATATTCAGGCTCGGGGCTGGAAGCAGGCCGAAGCAGCCGAGGCATTTCATGTCACGCAGCCGCGAATCTCCGATCTCCTGCGAGGGAAAATCAACCTGTTTAGTCTGGACACGCTGGTCAACATGGTGGCGGCTGCGGGGCTTCACATCGACATGAGAGTCGCCGAGGCCGCATAATCTGGAGCCGGCGGGGCGGGCTGGCGCTCTGAGCGCCGCAAGATCGCGCTTTGGTCGAATGACAAGCATGAGGACAGGAACGGGGTCTGGGGCCGCTGGCCCCAGAGGCCATCCCTTCACTTTAAATATTCTTGAAAAATCAACGAACTAATCAATTTCATGGCCTGGCCTTCGCCTTGAGCAAGTCCTGCATGTCCATCCACGCCAGGAATTCGTCCATCATCATGGTCGTGGTGGTGCCTGGCTTGCCCATGCCGAAGCCATGGTTGCCGGTTTGGTAGACGTGAAGTTCGATCGGCCGTTTGGCGGCATGCCAGGCCGAGGCGATCGACCAGTCGCCGTTGCCGAACAGGGAATCGTCCATCGCCAATGCCGCAAACATCGGCGGTGCATTCGTCGGCACGGTGACGGGCCCCATCGGTCCGTAGATGTAGCCGATGAAATCGGGCGCGCGTGTGGCTGGGGGAGATGCTTCGAGAACCGCGTGCATCGTGGTCATGGCGCCCGCTGAGAAGCCGATCATGCCAACCCGGTCGGGATCGACATGCCACTCGGCGGCCCGGTCGCGGATGAGCTTCAGCGCGGCGAAGGCATCCTGCGTGGCCGCCGGATCGCTGATGTTCGGCGCCTTGCCCGGAGTTTTCGCCGCATCGGTCATTTCCTTGATCATAACGGCCATGAAGGCATCGTCGGCTTTGGGCGTCGGTAGCAGGCGGTATTTGAGTACGAAAGCCGCCACGCCCTTGTCGGCGAGCTTGCGGGCGACGCGCCAACCTTCGTTCTGCATCGATAGCATCAGGAAGCCGCCGCCCGGTGCGACGATCACGGCCGTGCCATTGGCTTTGTCCGGTGCGGGGAGCACCGGCGTCAGTGTCGGATAAGTGATGTTGCGAAGAACGGTGTCCGAGCCGAGCCGCGTGGCGATCTCGTCCGACGGACTGCCTGGTGTGGCATGGCCATATAGCGGAATCGCCACTGCCCCGGCGGGCGCATCGATGGGGTCGGTGGGCGCAGAACCGGGTGCTTGCGCTGCAGCCAGCGAGGGTATCAGGATGGCGAGCGCGAAGGCGGTCCGCAGCACAGATCTCATGGTGCTTCTCTCCGGTCTCATTTTCAGCCTGGCCAATTATACCAGGGCTGACCGATCTATCCGTCCATCCTGAGCTTGTCGAAGGCGTGCTTTTATTCCAACAGACGATTGAAAGAAAAGCACGCCTTCGACAAGCTCAGGATGGACGGGGACTGGGAGGGGTGTCGCCGCTATTTGGCGAGCCAGCCGTTTTCGAGGGCATGGGCATCGTAGAGGAAGGCCGTGGCGGGATCGGGCAAAACCTCAGCCTGATCGGGCTCGCCGCAACGCACGAGCAAATCGCGGATGAGGGCAAGGCGCGCCCTTGGTTTGTCATCGGCCTTCACCACCACCCAGGGCGCAAAGAGGCTATGCGTGCGCGCCAGCATCGCATTGCGGGCCTCCGAATATTTTACCCAGTTTCGCACCGCTTTCTTGTCGAGCGAGCTGATTTTCCACTGTTTGAGCGGGTCGGTTTCACGGTCGTGCAGGCGGCGTTTCTGCTCGTCCTTGCTGATATCGAGGTAATATTTGACCAGGGTGAAGCCGGCATGGACGAGCATCTGCTCGAACAACACCACACTGGTCATGAATTCCTCGTATTCGGCGTCGGTGCAGAACCCCATCACCCGCTCGACCCCGGCGCGATTGTACCAGCTGCGATTGAACAGCGCGATTTCACCCGCCACCGGCAGATGTTCGACCCAGCGCTGGAAATACCAGGCCTTGCGATCATGATCGCTCGGTATGCCCAGCGCGACGACGCGGGTGTCGCGCGGGCTCATATGCTCGACGACATGTTTGATCGTGCCATCCTTGCCCGCCGTATCGCGGCCTTCGAAGATGATCAGCAGCTTGCGGCCCTCGGCGATCACTTGCCGCTGCATGGCGGTGAGCTGGATTTGCAGCGTCCTGAGTTCAGCCTCGTAGCTGGCATGCTTGTCGTGCTTGTGGCCCATCTTGCTTTCCTCACCTTCCTGCCACCAGGGCGGCAGCGCCAGCAGCTTCGCCAGCATGCGTGCCGATCCGTGCAGCAGTTTTTCGCGGTTGTCATGCGGTGGCCCCAATCGGCGCTCCAGTTCCTCGTGCAACCGCGCCGCTGTTTCGGGGTCATGGCTTGCGAACAGCGCTGAATCGGCCGAGCGCTCGGACAGATCGTGCATCTGGCCCAATCGGTCCTGTAGCTTGCCGAGCAAATCGGCGTATGCGTCAGCGGCCTTGCGGGTTTTAGCGGAGCTGCCCAGCGCGGCGAAGAATTCGACCGCATAGCGCCATTTCTTGACCTTGATCCGCAGCCGGTGAATTTCGTCATCGCTCATGGCGTGCAAGTGCCGGCCGGCGCGCTTCACGCGTTTGCGGTGATGGTCGAGCATCCGGGCGGCGAAGAGCGGCAGGGTTTCCCGTGCGTCAGCGGCGTCGCCCGCGCCGGTTTCCAGCTTTTCCAGCCAAACGGCGAATTCGAACAATAGGCGCTGGAAGGGTTCGGCTGCCAATTGCGCTCCGGCCGAAGCCAATGCGTCGCGGCGCCTAGCGGTCAGGACCGGTATCAGCCCGGTGATCTCATCGCTTTCGCCTTGTTCGGCACCATGGCCGGCGCCGGCAAGGTCTTTGAGCAATACGTGAGTCTCGCGAGCCTCGCCCATCGCCGAAGCGGCGGCGCCGAAAGCCTCGCGGAAGTGGCTGGCCCGGCCGTCGATGCTGTCGGCGAACAGGCTGAGCGCGGCGCGTAGCCGCCGGATCGCGACGCGGCTCTGATGGAGCGCCTCATTATCGGCGGCATCGATTACCAGATTGTAATTGCCGATGAGCTGGATCAGGCAGTTCCAGCCGATGGCCTGGAATGCGCCGACCACACTCATCGCGCGATTTAATTTGACCGTGCCGGCGCGCACGGCCTGTGCGGGTTCGTCCCTGGCCAGTTGAAAGGCGCGCGCGCCCTTGGCGGCAACCGACCAGCGCAACTCCGGGCCGAGCGGCAAGGCCAGGGCCAGTTCGAGCGCGTCCACCAATCGGCCTTCGACCACTTCCAACTCAAGTTCACTGATCGCTTGGTCCCGGCCCGAGGCTACGATTTTCCCGCTATCGAAAGCGAGTTCGATCAGCGAATCGCCTGAGCGGATGCGTCTGGTTTGGCGCGAGACCTGTACCGCCGCGAAGGTTGCAAACTCCTCGCCCGCCAGCGCTTTCTCCAGTGCCGCGCGCGCCGGAGGGGGAAAGCTTGCCGGATCGGGGCGATCACCACTGATCGGGACGTTCCATTCCTGACGCTGGACTGCGGAATTACCGTCACGAGCCTGCTTGAACGTCTGCTCTTGCTTGTCACCCGTGTTCCGCACCCGCAGGCTTGCTCCGGCGCGATTCAGTTTGCCGCCCAGCGTATCGAAATAAGTGGTGGTCAGTTGCGCCGATTGCTCCTTGCCCTGCAGCAATTCCAGCTGGCGCAAGGCTTCCAGCGCCGTCGGCGAGGCGAGAAGCTTGATCTCGGTTTCCACGCCATCCATCTCGCTGTCCCTAAAGCCATTTTGAGCCAGCGGCATCTTCTGGCGAGTCGTCAATCGCGGTAACCTAGTAAGTTGACAGAGTTGTTCCAGTTCCGTCCTGAATCGGAACGCTTTTGGTGTCTGATCCGAAACTCCGTTTCGGATAGTCGGTACCGGCCCGCTTCCCCGGCCCAACCGCCCACAGGGTACCATAAATGGGCGGTTGGGCGGGGGGAGCGGGCTGGTACCGACTACGAAATTCGCTCTTTCGCGAGCCGCAAGGCCAGCGCAGCTGATTTCGAAGCAAACTCTTAGATTCGCGCATTGGGGCGCGTCTCGTGCTATTCATAATGCCTGATAGCAGCAATCGCGCGGCCGGTAAGCGGGCATGGCATGACAGCGCAAGACTTACCCTTTGAGTCTGAATTTGCCGGTTGGTTAGCGGAATTTCAGGCCGAACAACAACTGCTGGGCGATTTTGCCGGGCTGGTCAGGCGCCTGCACCGGCCTATGGCAGCGGCTATCGCGCTTGCGGCAGCGGCGGATGATGGGCTGTTCGTGGTCGGCCTGTGCGGCCCGCAGGGCTCGGGCAAGTCGACTATGGTCAGCGTGCTGGCCCGGCTGCTGTCCGGGCATGGGCTGCGCGTCGCAGTGCTGTCGCTCGACGATCTTTATTCCACGCGGGCGGAACGCCAACGGCTGGCTTTGGAGATCCACCCGCTGTTGGCGACGCGCGGGCCGCCGGGTACGCATGATGTCGCGCTAGGGATCGAGGTGATCGCCCATCTACGCGAAGGGCGTCCGACTGCGCTGCCGCGCTTCGACAAAGCGCGCGACGATCGCCGCCCGCGCCGCGAATGGCCGCAGGGGGAGGCGGGCGTGGATGTGCTGCTGTTCGAAGGCTGGTGTCTGGGCGCACGCGCGGAAGATGAGGCGGCGCTGGCGGCTCCGGTGAACGCCCTGGAGCGCGAGGAGGATCGCGAGGCGATCTGGCGGCATCATGTCAATGCCGCGCTCGCCGGAGATTACGCCGGGCTCTTTGCCGAGATCGACATGCTGATCCTGCTGCGGGCGCCATCCTTTGCCGCAGTTCGCGACTGGCGGCTCGAACAGGAGGCGAAATTGCGTGCCGCCATTCGATCGGACGGGCCATCACGGGTGATGGGCCCGGACCAGGTGCTCCGCTTCCTGCAGTTCTACGAGCGCACCACTCGCCAGATCGACCGCGAAATGCCGGCGCGCGCCGATATCGTCGTGGCCCTGGACGCCTGCCGTGAGGTGTTGGGCTGGCAGGGTTTAAGCCGGTCGGACTGCTTGCGCCGCGACCGCGAGTGAGGCATGTTCTTCGCGGACGGGTCATTACGCTGTAAATTCTACTCAACAGGAGAGTTAGATGCGCAAGATTCGCATGGCACTGTTCGCCACCCTCACCGTTACCGCTCTGGCGTCGTCGCCGGTGGTCGCCGCGCCGGGCGATGTTATGCTCTCGGCCAATCTCGTCGGTGCGGCGGAGACACCGCCCAATACTCTGCCGGCTACGGGCATGTTCATCGCCCGCGTCAATCCCGCGACCGGGCAGCTTTGCTATACGCTCACCAGCAAGAACCTGCCGTCGTTGACCATGGCGCATATCCATATCGGCGCGATGGGCGTTGCCGGCCCGCCAGCGGTCATGCTGTCACCCGATGTGCCGCAGGAAAGCTGCATGGCCATCGACATGGCCTTGGCGACGAAGCTGATCGAGCACCCCGGCGATTACTATGTCAATATCCATACCCAGGCCTACCCCAAGGGCGCGATTCGCGGACAGCTGACGAAATGAGGGAAGGCGCGAGGCGTTCGATTTGACGCCTCAACCTTGCCCCCCAGGCGCCCGTCAATTCGGCTTGAGGCGCTTCTTCTCGGTGACGTCGATCTGCACGACGCGGCCTTCATGGACGGTCAGCGAAACCGTGCCGTAGCGTAGGTTCGACAAAGCCTCGCGGACGCTGACGATGCTTTCTTCGATCTGGCTGGCAGCGTCGGGGCCGGATGATGGGGAGGAGGGATTGTGGATCATGTTGGGCTACCCTGAGGATTGAGGGAATGGACTAAGCCGGGAAGTTGCGCGCGGTGGCGGGACGGATAAGGATGGTTTCACCTGGTGCGGGGACCGCCTGGCCGGGCTCGCAATCGATCTCGATAAGGCGACCGTTGATTGCCAGGCGCCCTTCGATCCGCCATTGCGGGCCCTTGCGAAAGCGGTTGGCGACGTGGACCTCGGCTCGTGTGCTGCCGTCTGCTGGCGCGTCGTTAGCGACAATGGCGATTTCGTGCGGGCGGACATGGAGATCGCCGTCGCCCCGACCGAACAGCGCGGCGGGCAGCAGATTGGTTTCGCCGACGAAATGCGAGACGAAAGGCGTGGCCGGCGCGGTGTAGATCTCGTCCGGGGTGCCGATTTGTTCGATCCGGCCCTGGTTCATCACCACCACCCGGTCGGCCAGTTCCAACGCTTCCTCCTGGTCATGGGTCACGAACACCGAGGTCAGCCCCATTTGTCCGTGCAGATCCCGCAGCGCGCGGCGCAGATCCTTGCGCACCTGGGCGTCGAGCGCCCCGAACGGTTCGTCGAGCAGCAGCAGCTTCGGTTCTACCGCCAGCGCGCGGGCCAAGGCCACGCGCTGGCGCTGGCCGCCGGATAATTGCGCGGGATAGCGGTCGCCCAGGCCGTCGAGCTGGACCAGCCGCAGCAATTCATCGGCGCGGGCGCGGATATCACGATGGGCCAGCCGGTTTTTGGCGCGGCGGACGGTGAGGCCGAAGGCGACATTGTTAGCCACGGTCATGTGGCGAAACAGCGCATAGTGTTGAAACACGAAGCCGACGCCGCGCTCCGCCACCTTGCGGCTCGACACATCCTCGCCGTCCAGCCGGACCTCGCCGCTGTCCTGGTATTCCAGCCCGGCGATGATGCGGAGCAGTGTGGTTTTGCCCGAGCCCGAGGGGCCGAGCAGGGCGATGAATTCGCCTGGTCGGATCGAGAGGTCGATGCCGTGGAGCGCAGGATAGTTGCCAAAGCGCTTGGTGATATTGGCCAATTCGATCAATGTTTTGCTCCTCGCGTGAGGTTGCCGGAATCGAGGAAGCGCCATTCGAGCAGCGTCTTGGCGACCAGTGTCACCAAAGCCAGGCCGGCAAGCAGCGAGGCCACCGCGAAGGCGCCGACATAGTCGTATTCATTGTAGAGAATCTCGACATGCAGCGGCAGGGTGTTGGTTTCGCCGCGGATGTGTCCCGATACCACCGAGACCGCGCCGAATTCGCCCATGGCCCGTGCGTTGCAGAGCAGCACGCCGTAGAGCAGCCCCCAACGGATGTTAGGCAGGGTGACGTGCCAGAAAGTCTGCCAGCCATTGGCGCCCAGCGAAATGGCGGCCTCCTCGTCGTCCTTGCCTTGTTCCTGCATCAGCGGGATCAACTCGCGCGCGACGAAGGGAAAAGTGATGAACACCGTCGCCAGCACGATCCCCGGCACTGCGAAGATGATCTTGAGATCGTGATCCGCCAGCCATGGCCCGAGCAGGCCTTGCGCGCCGAACAGCAGGACGAAGATCAACCCCGAGACGACCGGCGATACCGAGAACGGCAAGTCGATCAGCGTCGTCAGCAGGCTCTTGCCAGGAAAGCTGAATTTGGTGATGGCCCAGCTTGCGGTCACGCCGAACACCATATTGAGCGGCACGCTGATCGCCGCCACCAGCAGCGTCAGCTTGATCGCCGACAGCGCATCGGGGGTGGAAATGGCATCGCGGAAGGGGCCGATTCCGGCCTGCAGCGCCTCGACGAATACGGTCACCAGCGGCAGCGCCAGGAAAAGCGTGAGGAACAGCAGCGCCAGCGTAATCAGGATTGCGCGCGCGACCCGGCTTTCGGAAGTGGCACTGGTGGCGGATCCGCTCATGCTTCCCTCCGCCGGGCTGCAGCCTGGATCAGGTTGATCACCAGCAGTACCGCGAACGATGCCAGCATCATCACCACCGCAATCGCGGTGGCGCCGGCATAATTGAAGCCCTCGAGCTGGGCGACGATCAGCAGGGGTGCGATCTCGGTCCTGCCCGGCATATTGCCCGAGATGAAGATCACCGAGCCATATTCGCCCACGCCGCGCGCGAAGGCGAGCGCGAAGCCGGTGAGCAAGGCAGGGCCGATCGAGGGCAGGATGACGCGGACAAAGGTCTCGGCCCGCCCCGCCCCGAGCGTGGCGGCGGCCTCCTCGACGTCGCGACCCAGATCGGCCAGCACCGGTTCGACCGAGCGAACCACGAAGGGCAGGCCGATGAACACCAGCGCGATGGTGATGCCGAGCGGGGTGAATGCGACCTTGATTCCCAAAGGATCGAGCCATTGTCCGAGCCAGCCGGTCGGCACATAGAGGCTGGTCAGGGCGATACCGGCGACCGCCGTCGGCAGCGCGAAGGGCAGATCGACCACGGCGCCGATAATGCGCTTTCCGGGGAAGGAATAGCGCACCAGCACCCAGGCGACGAGCAGGCCGAACACGGCATTGACCACCCCAGCGGCGGCCGCGGTACCGAAGCTGAGGCGGTAAGCCTGCAACGCGCGGTGGGAAAAACCGACGCGGACGAATTCATCCCAGCCCATGCCGGCGGTCTTGAGAAAAATGCCCGCCAGCGGGATCAGCACGATCAGCGTCAGCCAGCCGACGGTGAGCCCGAGACTGGCCTTGAAACCCGGCAGAACCGAGGGCTGGCGCCAGCGTTTGCGGCTGGAAGACGACGGCGGATGGCCGGAGGCTGGGACTGCGACCGGATGGGAAATTCCGGCAGCTTGCGCAATTGATGTCATCTGCAGTGGTCTGCTCGATAAGGAGGAAACGGGAAGAGCCTGATCCGAAACTTCGTTTCGGATAGTCGGTACCGGCCCGCTCCCCCGGCCCAACCACCCGATAAAGGTACCCTGTGGGCGGTTGGGCC
>JAMFSI010000073.1 GCA_026225215.1 Sphingomonas palustris
AATCTGGCGGCCTCGCTCGCGGTGCTGCACTTCGTCGCCAACCCGGCGCTGGAGGGTATCACCAAGGGGCCTTACGGCGTCTCGCTGACCGGCACCTTCAATCCGACCTATGCGTATGACGCGGCGCTAGTGGTGCTGGCGCTGACGCTGGGCGGCGTCATCTATCTGCGCAATTCGAGCTTCGGCCTCGCCTTGCAGGCAGTGCGCGAAGACTCGGTGAGTGCGGCAATGGCCGGCGTCAATGTCGTCAAGATGCGCGTCATCGCGTGGCTTGCGTCGGCACTGGTCGCGGGGCTCGCCGGTGGCGTCTATGCCTGGTACGTCTCGGTGTTCTATCCCGACAACGTATTTTCAGGCGATTTCTCGATCTTCGCCATCGTGTTCGCGCTGTTCGGCGGCGTCGCCACCATCTCCGGCCCGATCGTCGGCGTCGTCATCCTCTACGGCATCTACAATCTGATCGGGTTCACCACCCCGCAATATTTCCAGCTGATCTACGGGCTGTTGATCATGGGGCTGGTGCTGTTTCTTCCCGCCGGCCTGGTATCGCTCGCAACGCGAAGGGGCTGGCATGTCCCCTGACAGCGCGCCCATTCTCACGGTCTCGAAACTGGTCAAGCGCTTCGGCGGCTTCCATGCGCTCGACGGATTGAGCTTTCATGTCGCGTCCGGCGAAATCTTGGGGCTGGTCGGCCCCAACGGTTCGGGCAAGACCACGGCGATCAATGTGATCTCCGGGCTCTATGCGCCTGATGGTGGCGAGGTCGTGCTGGATGGCGCCTCCATCGGCGGGGTCGCGTCGCACAAACTGGTTCATCGCGGCATCAACCGCACTTTTCAGGTTCCAAAACCCTTTCTGTCGCTGACGGTGCGCCAGAATATCGAGGTCGCGCTGGCCTATGGACGCGCTGCGGGGGCGCCGCCCGAAATGGCTTCACTGCTTGAGCAGTATCGGCTCACGGAGGTCGCCGACCGGCCGGCGGTCGACCTGAACAATGCGCAGCAGAAAATGCTTGATCTGGTCCGCGCGCTGGCTACCCGTCCGCGGCTGCTATTGCTCGATGAACTCGCAGCCGGGCTCAATCCGGCGGAACTCGACTGGATCGCCGGACACATCAAGGCGCTGGCGCAGAGTGGCATCGCGATCATCGTGGTCGAGCATCTGATGGGCTTTATCGAACAGATCACCGATCGCGTCATTGTCATGAATGCCGGCAAGGAGATTTTCGAAGGTAAGCTCGCGGTCGCCGTGCAGGTGCCGCAGGTCATCGAAGTGTTCCTGGGGGGCGAGCATGCCGCCTGAAGACGCTCCGCTCCTGAAAGCCAGCGGTGTCGATGCTGGTTATGGCACCATGCAGGTGCTGTGGGGCGTCGATCTCGATGTCCGCGCAGGCGAAACGGTGCTGCTGCTCGGTGCCAACGGTGCCGGCAAAACCACCTTTCTCAAATCGCTGGTGGGCCTGATCGAGGCGCGGCAAGGCAGCATCAAGCTCGGCGACCGCGACCTGACGCGGATGCGTTCCAGCGACCGGATGAAGCTCGGCATGACCTATATGTCCGAACTGGCGGTTTTTCCTGATTTGTCGATCGAGGAAAATATCCGGGTCGGCGCGCAGGCGCTGGGGCATGCCAATCCCGGTGCCCGCGTCGAGGAAATGTACAGCGTGTTTCCGGCGTTGCGCGAAAAACGCCGGGCGCCCGCATCCAGCCTTTCCGGCGGCCAACGCAAGATGCTCGGCATTGCCAAGGCGTTGGCCGCCGAACCGCGGCTGCTGGTGATGGATGAGCCCTCGGCCGGGCTGTCGCCGCTGTTCGTCAAGGAAGTCATTCGCATCCTGAGCGACTTGCGCGGCAAGGGACTGGCGCTTTTAATTGCCGAGCAGAATATCGGCTTTCTCGAAGTGGCGACGCGGGTATTCGTGCTGGAGGGCGGGCGTATCCGCTTTTCCGGCACAGTCGCTGAAATGACCGACAACGAGGCGCTGCGGCGCGCTTATTTCGGATTGAAGTGATGCGAACGATCAGGATTGGATCCGGCGCAGGCTATTCGGGCGATCGCATCGAGCCCGCGGTCGAGCTCGCCGAAAAGGGCGACATCCAGTATCTGGTGTTCGAGTGCCTCGGCGAGCGCACCGTCGCGCTGGCGCAGCAGGCGCGGATGAAAAATCCCGATGCCGGTTTCGATCCGCTGCTCGAAGAGCGAATGCGCGCGGTGCTTCCCATTTGCGCCGCCAAGGGCATCAAGATCGTGACCAATATGGGCGCGGCCAATCCGGTCGCGGCGGCCCGCAAAACCGCCGAGATCGCGAAGTCGCTTGGCCTGCCGTCGCTCAAGATCGCGGCGGTGATCGGCGACGATGTGCTCGAGGCCTGCAGGGATGGCGACTTAGAGATCATGGAGTTCGACGGCTCGATCAAGCAGCTCGGCAACCGGCTATTGTCCGCCAATGCTTATCTGGGCGCTGAGCCGATGGCCGAGGCGCTGAGCGGCGGCGCCGATATTGTGATCACCGGGCGCGCGTCCGATCCCGCGCTGTTTTTGGCGCCGATGATCCACGCCTTTGGTTGGGCAATGGACGACTGGAATCTGCTGGGGCAGGGCACGGTGGCGGGGCATCTGCTGGAATGCGCGGGTCAAATCACCGGCGGTTATTTCGCCGATCCCGGCTACAAGGATGTGGCCGATCTGGCGCGGCTCGGTTTTCCCATCGGCGAAATCGGCGAGGACGGGAGTCTCGTGATCACCAAGGTTGCCGGCTCCGGCGGCGCGGTGACCGCGCAGACCTGCAAGGAGCAATTGCTCTACGAGGTGCACGATCCCGAACGCTACATCCAGCCCGA
>JAMFSI010000074.1 GCA_026225215.1 Sphingomonas palustris
TGACCCCCAGCGATGTGCTGGTCATCGACAATGCCGCGCTAGGCGCTGCCGACGAACGTCTATCCGATATCGCCGATTACCATGCCGCGCGCACCGAAACCTCGGGCAAGAAGCCCGGCAGCTATCGTCCGCTGGACTCAGCCTCATTATACCTCTCGCGCGAGGAACTCGACAAGCAGCTGGCAGGCTGGCCGATCCACCGCGCCGATATCTTCGCGCAGCCGGAAAGCGCGTCGGTGCTCGATTTCGGCTTCACCAGCGCGCGGGATTTCACCCCGGAACGGGCTCAGGCCGCACATGGCGGCGGGTCAAGCCTTTACGAAACTGCCGCGAACCATCTGCATGCGGTTGGCCGCGCCGGAAAAAAACCGATCCTCGCTGCCTATTCCCAAGGCAGCCGCGCCCGCATCGCTGCCATTCTCGGCGAGGCCAAGGCGCCCGCCCCGGCGCTGGCGGACAGCTGGCAGGAGGCGTTGGGGCTGGCTGCCAAGGGCCGTCCCGTGGCGCTGGTGCTGCCGCTGGAAACCGGTTTCGCCAATGCCGAACTGGAAGTGCTCACCGAACCGGATCTGCTCGGCGACCGGCTGGTGCGACGCAAGGCGCGCAAGAAAAGCGCCGACGCTTTTCTCGCCGAACTGGCCGCGCTGACGCCGGGCGATCTCGTGGTTCACATGGAGCATGGCATCGGCCGCTACGAGGGGCTGCAATCGATCCCGGTCGGCCAGTCGCCGCATGACTGCGTGATGTTGTCCTACGCGGGCGGCGACAAGCTTTACATCCCGGTCGAAAATATCGACGTGTTGACTCGCTTCGGCAGCGACGATGCCGGCACCGCCGCACTCGACCGGCTCGGCGGCGAAGCCTGGCAGCGGCGGCGCGCCAAGCTCAAGGACCGCATCCGCGAGATCGCTAACGAGCTGCTCAAGACCGCAGCATTGCGCGCCTTGCGCACTGCACCGGCACTGGTCGCGGACCCGGCGGCTTACGCGCCCTTCGTCGATCGTTTTCCCTGGCAAGAGACCGAGGATCAGGAAAGCGCGATCGGCGATGTGCTGGAGGATCTGGCGGCGGGCCGACCGATGGACCGGCTGGTCTGCGGCGATGTCGGTTTCGGCAAGACCGAAGTCGCCTTGCGCGCCGCCTTCATCGCGGCGATGTCGGGCGAGCAAGTCGCGGTGGTCGCGCCGACCACGCTGCTGGCGCGTCAGCATTTCACTGGCTTCACCGAGCGCTTTGCTGGCTTTCCGATCAACGTCGGTCGCTTGTCGCGCCTGGTCCCCGAAAAAGAGGCGAGCCGCACCCGCGCCGGGCTGACCGATGGCACCATCGACGTGGTCATCGGCACGCACGCGCTGCTCTCCAAAAACGTCAAATTCAAGCGGCTATGCCTGGTCATCGTCGATGAAGAGCAGCGCTTTGGCGTTACCCATAAGGAGCGGCTGAAGCAGCTGCGGGCCGATGTTCACATGCTCACCCTCACCGCCACACCGATCCCGCGCACGCTGCAAATGGCGATGTCGGGCTTGCGCGAATTGTCCACCATCCAGACCCCGCCGGTCGACCGTCTCGCGGTACGGACTTACGTCATGGAGTGGGACGATATGGTGATGCGCGAGGCGCTGCTGCGCGAGCATCATCGCGGTGGGCAGAGCTTTATCGTCGTGCCGCGCATCGCCGATATGGCCGAGCTGGAAGAATGGCTGCATCGCACCGTCCCCGAGGTGAAATTCATCGCCGCGCATGGCCAGATGGCGCCGAGCGAAGTCGAGGAGCGCATGTCCGCCTTCTACGAACGCCGCTACGATGTGCTGCTTTCAACCACCATCGTCGAAAGCGGGCTCGACATCCCGAGCGCTAATACCATCATCATCCACCGCGCCGACCGCTTCGGCCTCGCGCAGCTTTACCAGCTGCGCGGTCGCGTCGGTCGCGCCAAGCTGCGCGCCTATGCCTATCTGACCACGCCCCCCGATCGCGTGCTGGCGCCAGTGGCGGAAAAACGCCTGAAAGTGCTGGGCGATCTCGACAGTCTCGGCGCTGGTTTCCAGCTCGCCAGCCACGATCTCGACATTCGCGGTGCTGGCAATCTGCTCGGTGATGAGCAGAGCGGGCACATCCGCGAGGTCGGTTTCGAACTGTATCAATCGATGCTCGAAGACGCGATCCTGGCCGCCAAGGCCGGCGAGATCGGCCTCGAACGCGAAGACAAAGGCCCGAGCCCGCAGATCACCGTCGATGCCCCGATCCTCATTCCCGAGGATTACGTGCCCGATCTCGCGGTGCGCATGGCGCTATACCGCCGCCTTAACGACGCCGACGATCAGGCCGAAATCGAATCGCTCGCCGCTGAAATGATCGACCGCTTCGGGCCGTTGCCTGCGCCGACCGCCAATCTCATCAAGCTGATCGAGATCAAGCGCCAGGCGATCGTCGCGCATATCGCCAAGATCGATGTCGGCGCCAAGGGCACGCTGGTGACCTTCCACAATGACCACTTCCCCGACCCCGCCGGTCTCATCGCTTATGCGCAGCGGCTGGAGGGCACGGTCAAGCTGCGTCCGGACAGCAAGCTGGTAGTGACCAGGGTGTGGGGCGATCCGCAGGCGCGGCTCAATGGGCTGATCCAGTTGACCAAGGGATTGAGCCAGATCGCGCAAAGGGCGTAATCGAAGTTCAAGGCCCCCCGTACTGCCCGCGGATCAACCCTTCACTGCGCCAAGCTAATCTGGAACATCCGTGCATAATCCGGCCATCAAAATCCTCCCCCTTTGGGGGAGGTGGCAGCCCGCAGGGCTGACGGAGGGGGCGGATTGAAGCTGTTTTCGCCATAGGATTGAGACGCCCTACACGCCCCCTCCGTCTCGCTACGCGAGCCACCTCCTCCGATGGGGGAGGATTTGAGGCAGATTAACGGTACTGTGGCATCGCGCGCCTCACATCAATCGACAACGATGGTCGCCCGCCCCGGATATCGCGCATCGATCTTGCTCAGCTGCCTGCGGACAATCCGCATATTGCGCTGGTTGACGCGGAAGAAAGCGTCGAAAATGTCACCGATCACCGGAATGCTGCCGATCGAGGCGTGCAGGCCCAGGTTAAGCAGCATCCTGCCCAGCGCCAGGCGGCTGACGCCCAGATTTCTGGCTTCCCAGATCACATAGCTCGATAGCAGCGTGGTCACGATATCGCCGATGCCAGGTACCAGACCAATGATCGCGTCGATGCCGATGCGGGTGTTCGTGCCGGGGATGACAAAGGCGGAGTCGAGCAGCTGCGCCACCAATTCCATGCGGCGCACGGCGTCCGCTTGCGATGGCCCTGCGCCACGCAATTGCTCGAACATTGTCTGCGCGAAAACCCGGTTATCGATCATGGCACTGACCCTCCGTCGCAATCATCGCGACTGGATCAGGCAGGTGGCGTCAAAATTCGGTAATTCAAGCGTGCGATCCGAAACTTCGTTTCGGATCGTCGGTGCCGGTCCGCCGCCAGCAATCTACTTGGTGGCGTATTCGCCCGGCTTGGCGGCGAAATTGTCCCGTGCGAAAGCTCGGGCCGCAGCGGAAGTCTTGAACAGCTCTGTCCGGCACTCGACATCGACCAGTTCGTAGCCCTGCGAATTATACCGCGTGCTACGCAGGGACAGGCGGAAGTTACCTTCCTCGTCCTTCTGGATCAGGAACGGGCGCAGTTTGGCATCGGACATATGGGCTTCCTATCGGACAGATTTCGGCGAGAGCGGCATCACCGTGAAAATATCGGTGCAGCTGGCCATGACCAGCTGCACCGATCAATATATTCAGGCAGGCTGAAGGTTTACCGCCGAGGTCTTGCCGCGCTGATCTTTTTCAAGATCATACGATACCTTCTGGTCCTTATCGAGCGTGCGCATCCCGGCGCGCTCAACGGCCGAAATGTGAACGAAGGCGTCATCGCCGCCGCCTTCAGGCGCAATAAAGCCGTAGCCCTTGTCGGGGTTGAAGAATTTTACGGTTCCGATAGTCATATGGGTTTCCTTTGCCCGTGCGTGAACGGGCATGCGCCAACCGCGGCGCATCCCGGCATTATGAGGCTAGAAAAGGACAAAGGAGGAGCTAGGCAACCCGATATCCGTCGCGGGCGACGTAAGCCTGCCGCTTATAGATGGATAATCGCGATTTTGCAATGAACTATGCTAGAGGCTTGAAATCGCTCGCCTCTCCGGCCAATATCATGAATTCTTCCGCCGAAATCGGCTGCGCGCGCAGGAAACCTTGCAGATAAGCGCAACCCTCGCGGGCAATGGCTTCGGCTTGGGCTTCGCTTTCCACCCCTTCGGCGATCACTTCGAGGCCCAATGCGCTGGCCATGGCGACGATCGCGCGCAGCACGGCAAGGTCGCGGGGGTCTTCGGTGATATTATCGACCATCGAACGGTCGAGCTTGAGGTAATGCAGCGGCAGGGTCTTGAGGTAACGGAAATTGCAGAAGCCCGCGCCGAAGTCGTCGAGGGCGATCCGCACGCCTTGTCGGGCGACCTCGGCGAGCGAGCGCGCCGCCAGTTGGATATCGGCCAATAGCGCCTGTTCGGTCACTTCCAGCGTCAGGAGTTCCGGTCGGAAGCCCGAGGCACGCAGCGCATCGCTCATGTCCGCGGCAAACCGCCACGACCCCAGTTCGACCGGGGTGACATTAAGCGAAAGCCGCATGTTTCCTGGCCAGCGTGCGGCTTCGGCCAGCGCCAGCGTGGCAATATGGCGCGATAATGGCACGACATGGTCAGTGCGCTCGGCAATGGTGAACAAGGCGCCCGCGCCGATGCGACCCAGGCGGGGATGATTCCACCGGGCCAGCGCTTCGGCGCCGCTCAACCGCTCTCCACTCGCCTCCAGCGCGAATTGCGGCTGAAACACCACCTCGATCTCGTCGCGATCAATGGCGCTGAGCAGGTCGGCATCGAGCTGGGCGGCACTACGCCCGACGCGGGTCGCTTCGCCATCGGCCCAGACGACGCGGCGGCCATAATTACGCTTGGCGCTTTCCAGCGATTGCCCCAGCCGGTCGAGCACCGAATCGGCGTTTTCCTCAGGCAGAGCCCGCAACAGCACCAGACGCGGCGATAAGCGCAGGGTCTCACGGCCGCGGGAGATCGGCCTCGCCACCAGATCGGCCAATTGCTCGGCGAACAATTGCCAACGTTCGCGACTACAGGCCTGATTGGCGATGATCAGGAAAGTGCCGCCACCGCCGCGCGCCGCCAGCCACGGCCCGTCCAACTCATCGCCGGCGAACTGCGTCAACCGCGCGGCCACGCTCACCAGTGCGGCATCACCCGCCGCCTCGCCAAAGGCCAGGTTGATCGTCTCGAAGCGCCGGATGCCCAGCAACAAGCCATGGATGGCGGGCGGGCGCAGATCTTCGTCGTGCTCGGCGAGATCTCTGCCCAGGCCCCATTGCCGCAACCGCGCATGCGCCGCCTCCAGCCCGGGCAAGCCGGTCAGGTCATCACGCGGCGTTTCGCCATCGGGTTCGCCTGTCGGCAGGCGCTTTTCACTCATCGCGGAGCCATAACCGGCAAAGCCTTGCCAAAGCGTTCCCACATACGCCAGCGGCGATTTCGCCAAACCCGTCCCGCCCAATATTGCCAAGTCCGACCATGGCGTCCATGCACCCGCAAGCTCGTGCTGACGGGCAAGGCTGTGGAGCTTATTTCGGATGAGCAAGGACCTGCGGCTGGCGCTGATCACCTCGGACGGCCATGCCGCGCGCGCAGCGGCAGAGGTGCTGGCCGCCGAGCATAATTGGGTGAAACCTGCCGAGGCCGAAGCCCTGGTGGTGCTGGGCGGTGACGGTTTCCTGCTGCATGTGCTCCACCAGATGCTCGATTTCGATCGGGTGGTGCCGGTCTATGGCCTCAATCGCGGCACCGTCGGCTTTCTGATGAACCGCTTTCGTCACGGCAAGAATGTGGTCGAGCGCGTCGCCAAGGCGCGGCCGGTCGCGGTCTCGCCGCTGGTGATGGATGCGGTGACGCAGAGCGGCGCGGAATTCCGCTATCATGCGATCAACGAAGTGTCGCTGCTGCGCGAAACCCGCGAGACCGCCAAGATCGAGGTGCGGGTCAATGGCAAGGTGCGGATGAATGAACTGGCCGGCGACGGTGTGCTGGTGGCCACTCCCGCCGGCTCGACCGCTTATAATCTCTCGGTGAACGGTCCGATCCTGCCGCTGGGCAGCCGGATGCTGGCGCTCACCCCGATCAGCCCCTTTCGCCCACGTCGCTGGCGTGGCGCGATTCTGCCGGACAATGCCAAGGTCAGCTTCAGCGTGCTGGAGGCCGCCAAGCGCCCGGTTGCGGTTGTCGCCGACCAGAAGGAAGTGCGCGACATCCGCGAGGTGCATATCGCCGCTTGCCGCAAGCATCAGCTGACCTTGCTGTTCGATCCGGGCAGCAGCCTGGAAGAACGGATTTTCGCCGAGCAATTCCTGGCGTGATCGCGCGCGGCCACCCGATTTTCGAGATTATTCACCATTGGCGTGTACTGAAGCTTGCCAAAGGGTGGCGCGCTGTTATAGGCGCTCGCCTGTCCGGGAGACCGGACTGCTCCCCGATAGCTCAGCGGTAGAGCATTCGACTGTTAATCGAATGGTCGTAGGTTCGAATCCTACTCGGGGAGCCAATTTTTTCCTGAAGGCCAGCATTCAGGCCTTTTTGCCAAGTCAGATAACTCGGCTGCTGACCGCTTAGCCATTTCCAGCTCTGGAATCGACGCTTTGTCGTGCCGCTTTTTACTCAGCTGCCTACCCCATCACCACAACCTCGCGCTTGAGACTTGCAAGAGGCCAATTCCAAGTGCCATGCTCCGATTGGAGTTTCGAATTGGGGGCGAGGCATGCGGCGGTTTGCGACTCAGATTTGCGTCGTTCTTTTGCTGAGCGGCTGTGACAAGGCAGCAAGCCTATGCGCAGCCGACAGTTCAAAAAGCTCGGCGATCTCGCTGGTCAGGGATCAAATCAACAAGGCGATCAGAAGCCAATTGTCATCTGCCGACCCGAATGCGAACGATGTGGTAACGCCATCCAGCATCCGCTCGGCGCTCAATCAATTAGCATTTTCGCTCGATAATATTCGGACAGCCGAAGCTGATCCCAATAGCACAAAACGGCATTGTGACGCCGATATATCGATAATTTTCCCGGTAGATATTTTTAACAAGGCAAACGAAGCCCGACGATCGCTTAACCAGAACACGATCAGTGACCTGGCCGACAAGAGCGATCTCAAGGTCGATGCCGACAAATTCACCGGCCCGATTGCTTACAGCGTCCAACCTACGGATGATAAAAAGAGCACTTACACCGAGATGCAAGCGGACTCGCCGTTCACCAAATTCGTTATAGAGGTGACTGCAAATAGCCTGATGTCCGACACGATCACCCGCGTGCAACAGCAACAAAAAGCGGCATCGGATCAGCAGGCCGCAGAAGATGCCGCGAGTTTGGCCAGCAAGCGCGCCGCCGACCTCAATATGGCCAAGGTCGATAATCGGATGGCGATCCAGGTCATCGGCGCGGTTTGGGGATCGATACCGCATGACACACGCATGCAACTGCTGCCCCTCCAGCGGGCATGGCTGGACAAAACCCGCGCAGATTGTCGCGTGCAGGCCGCCTCCGCATCGACCGATCCGACCGAAATCCAGACGGCAGAGACCACTTGCGAGACGACCGCCAATCGTGATCGCGCGGAAGAACTAAAGAGATACCAGCCGCAAGGGTTTGCCCAGCCGTTCGGGCAGAACGATCCATCGGCAGCGCCACAGCAATAGGCCTCAAGCGGCACACCACCGCCGCGAGCGCCCCAAGTATTAGAGCATCGTGCAGAGAGCCACCACCTCACAAAATCGGATGATCGTCGAATCATAATCGCGATCTCTCCGCCGGATCATCAAATTCGGTCTCGGATGATCCCCGGCTACCCCGCCTGACGGAGAACGCTCTCAACGTCGGTCCGGGAGAAATCCTCCCCCACATAGAGCAGCGGGCAGCCATGCTCCTTGGCTACCTCATAAGCGAAACAATCCCCGAAATTCAGCGCCGCCGGATGAACGCCCTTCCCCCACTTTCCATAGGCTGCGGCCATGCGTCGCGCCGAGGCCGGCGTTACACTCACGATCTCGAAGCCGAGACCGTCAATCAATTGCGCCACTTCCTCGCCAACATTGCGCCGTCCGGCAACGATCAGCGCTTCGGCCACCGTCCCGGCTGAGATCAGCAGGCGGTCTTCGGTTTCGAGCACTGCTGCCACGGCATCCGCCTCGGGTTCGTTCAGCACCATCGCCATCAGCGCCGACGTATCGACCGCAATCATCCCGGAAGACCATCCTCACCATAGAGGAAATCCTGGCTAAGCGCGGCATTCGGGCCCGCTGTGGCTTTTATCGCTGTAGCGGCACGAACCATGTCGAGCAGCGCCTTGCGCGATTTCCGGTCAGTAATCGGTTTGACCGGCACCAGCCTCACGGCGGCATGACCATGGCGGGTCAGGATGATCTCGTCCCCTGCTTCCGCCCGCCGCACCAAGTCGGTGAGTAACCCTTTTGCTTCAGTTACAGAGATCTGCATGCCCATCGCCTTTGACCGTGCTCATCCTAGATGCGTCATTATAGACCATTTAATGGTCTATTTCAATAAATGGATCGAAGGAGCCGTTTCATCGTATGGCCGTTGGTAAAGCTGCGAGGACAGCGACGGGCAACGAGGACGGGCAGCAAGCATGGGACAATATGGCGTAATAGAAGGCGGCGGCACCAAATTTGTGCTCGGCATTGCCGATGCAGCCGGCACGATCTCCGCCCGCCACCGCATCGCTACGACGACCCCCGACGAAGTGCTATCCGCAGCTATCGAATGGTTTCGCGCGCAGGATCTGCAGCCCGCGGCTATCGGCATCGCCAGCTTCGGCCCGCTCGACCTCGACCGTGCGAGCCCCAGTTGGGGCCACGTCACCCGCACCACCAAGCCACATTGGAACGGCGCTGATCTTGCCGGGCCGTTCATTCGCGCGTTCGACTGCCCGGTGGGCGTGGAAACCGACGTCAACGGCGCAGCACTGGCGGAGAGCCGCTGGGGCGCGGGCAAAGAGCATAATTCGCTGCTTTATCTCACCGTCGGCACCGGAATCGGCGGCGGTTTTGTCAGCGGGGGACGTTTGCTCGCCGGCCTGTCGCATCCCGAAATGGGCCATATTCGCGTGCCCCGCCATCGCGATGATCTCGGCTTCGCGGGGGTCTGTTCATTCCACGGCGATTGCCTGGAGGGATTGGCGAGCGGTCCGGCGATCATCGCCCGCTGGGGCGATTCGCTCTCCAAACTAGCGCAAGGTGAAGGTGAAAGTGAAGCCGGGGCCGGGGCCGGGATCGTCGCCTGGTATCTCGGCCAGGCGGTCTGCAATTTTCAGGCGATTCTCGAACCCGCGCGCATCGTGCTCGGCGGCGGGGTGATGAGCACGCCCGGCCTGCTTGACAAGGTACGCCACTACGCGCGTGAGGCGGGCGGCGGCTATTTCGTAGGTGATCCCGAACAGGTGGTGGTGGCCCCAGGGCTCGATAGCGATTCGGGCCTGCTCGGCGCGCTGGCGGTTGCTTTGGCCACCGAATCCGCCTGAAGGCGCGAGCGTCCTGTAAAGCTCAGGAGTTTATCGCTCGCCCGGCTTCCGGCGTTAAATGTTCGAGCCGCCCCGCATCCTGCAAGCGCGCCAGCATGCGCGCCAGTTCGTCGAGTTGGAACCCCTGTTCGAGGACCACACCGTAGCGCGGCTCGTCCCGCCAGCAGACGGTGGCGACCATTTCCGGCATCAGATTGCTCTCGATGCGCAAGCGTTCGCGCAGCCGGAGATGAGCCTCGGTTTCGATGCAGGCGCCCTGCTGCGACAAATTAACCAGATGTGCCGGCGCAGCTTCGCCATGCATGAGCAGAACCGCCGGCTGATCGATATTGACGCGCAGCTGGCGGCGCGGGCGCGGTTCGCGATGAGCGTCGATCACGGCAGCGACATCGACGGGATTCAGGAAGCGCAGCCCGACATGATCGTCCTTAGTCCAGGCCACCGCCATGTCGTGCCACACCCCGACATCGAGTTCGAGTTGCAGCTGCGCGCAAGCCGGTAACGGATGGAAAAGCTTTATTTTAGCGCCGGTTGCCGAGATATCCCGCAGTACACAGATATATTCCCGATCATCCGCCAGCAGTTTCGCCGTTCGCAGGAGCACGGTAAACCGGGGGGCCCCTCGAAGGTTGAGCACCTCTGGCACGACCTCGCCAACATCGGGCGAACCGGTATCAATTCCTGGATTTACAATATCCTGCTTCAAGAATCGAACCTAACGCATTAGCCGCCCTATCCTTGCATACTATCCGGAAACTCCTACATCTCTGTCGCGAAACGAGGTAAACAAAACTGAATTCCTCGGGGAAATGCCGAGGCGACTATGGCGCGCGATGACAAACCCGAACTGCGATCAGCCGGCCACGCCATGGCAATGCTTGTACTTCACCCCCGAACCGCAAGGGCAAGGCGCGTTGCGCGACAAGCCGAGCGCGGCATAGGGATCACCCTCGGCCCCGCCCAGCACCCCCGGCGCACCAGCCAAGGCGCCCAGCACCGATTCGGCGCCAGCGATCCGCCCACCATCGTTCTCGCCGGTAAACGGATCGACATGCGAGGTGAGGAAATCGGGCAATTCGGGCAAGTTCATGCCCTGATTCTGGAAGTGAATTTCGCTGGTCGACAGGATCTTGGTTACATCCTCGCGGATCGTTTCCAGCATCCGCTCGAACAGGGTGAAGGCTTCCTGCTTATATTCGTTGATCGGAGTCTTTTGGGCATAGCTGCGCAGGAACACCACCTGGCGCAGCGCATCGAGCGTGGCGAGATGCTCCTTCCAGTAATGATCGAGCCGCTCGAGCAGCACGCTTTTCTCGATCTGCCGCCAGATCGACGCATCATCGGCAGCGATCTTCGTCGCCATATGCCCATCCGCCAGATCGGCCAGGCGTTGCTCGATACCCTCGGGATCGATGCCGTCTTCGTCCATCCAGGTCGCGATCGGCGCTTCGAAGCCCAATATTTCGATCACGCGCTGCGATAGCCCTTCGATATCCCAGACCTCTGGGTAAGACCCCGGCGGGCAAGCGGCGCCGACCAGCGCGTTCACCGTATCGTGGCGCATATCGAGCACGACATCGTCCACCGCCTCGGCATCCATGATCTCGGCGCGCTGTTCGTAGATCACCTTGCGCTGGTCGTTCATGACGTTGTCGTATTCGACGACCTGCTTGCGGATATCGTAATTGCGTGCCTCGACCTTTTTCTGCGCGGTCTCGATCGCCTTCGACAGCCATTTGGAACCGATCGCCTCACCATCGGCGAGGTTCGAATTCATCAGCCGCGAAAACATCGTGTCGGGCCCGAAAATCCGCAGCAGATCGTCTTCGAGGCACAGGTAGAAGCGCGATAGCCCGGGATCGCCCTGACGGCCCGAACGACCGCGCAACTGGTTGTCGATGCGGCGGCTTTCATGCCGCTCGGTGCCGATCACGCAGAGGCCGCCGGCGGCCAGAACCTTTGCCTTGTCCGCCGCCACTTCCGCCTTGATCCGCGCAACCGCAGCGTCGCGTTCGGGCCCTGCGGCCATGTCGCGCAATTCGTCATCGGTGCGAAATTCGACATTGCCGCCCAGCTGGATATCGGTGCCGCGCCCGGCCATGTTGGTAGCGATCGTCACCGCGCCCAAACTGCCTGCCTGGGCGACGATATGCGCTTCGCTTTCATGGAAGCGCGCATTCAGGACGTTATGCTTGACGCCTTCCTTGTTGAGATATTCCGACAGCAATTCGGATTTCTCGATCGATACCGTGCCCACCAGCACCGGCTGGCCGGTATCGTAGCGATCCTTGATCAGCCGCGCGATCGCCTGGAATTTGTCGGTGGTGTTCTTGTAGAATTCATCTTCTTCATCGACCCGCTTAACCGGGACATTGGTCGGGATGGTGACGACGTTCATCTTGTAGATATCGAAGAATTCGGCCGCTTCGGTGGCGGCGGTACCGGTCATGCCGGCGATCTTGGGATACATGCGGAAATAATTCTGGAAGGTGATCGAGGCCATGGTCTGGTTCTCGGGCTCGATCTGCACACCCTCCTTGGCTTCCACCGCCTGGTGCAAGCCGTTCGACCAGCGCCTCCCGTCCATCATCCGGCCGGTAAACTCATCGATGATGATGATCTTGCCGTCTTTGACGATATAATCGATGTCCCGCTTGAACATGACATTGGCTTTGAGCGCCTGGTCGAGGTGATGCACGACCTGGGTGTTCTCGATGTCATAGAGGTTGGAGCCGATCAGCAGCCCCGCCTCTTCGAGCATCCGCTCGACGCGCTCGACGCCATCTTCGGTGAGGGTGATCGATTTGGTCTTTTCGTCGGCCTCATAATCCTCGGGAACGACGCGTTTGACGATGGCATCCACCGAAACATAGAGGTCACTCTTGTCGTCGGTCGGGCCGGAGATGATCAGCGGGGTGCGCGCCTCGTCGATCAGCACCGAATCGACTTCGTCGACCACGGTGTAATTGAACGGCCGGTGGACCATCTGGCCACGCTCATGCTTCATATTGTCGCGCAGGTAATCGAAGCCCAGCTCGTTGTTGGTGGCATAAGTGATATCGCTGAAATAGGCCTCGCGCCGCTCCTCCTCGTTAAGGTTGGGCACGATCACCCCCACCGTCAGCCCGAGGAATTTGTAGATCTGGCCCATCCAGTCGGCATCGCGGCGGGCGAGGTAATCGTTGACCGTAACGACGTGGACGCCCTTGCCTTCCAGCGCATTGAGATAGACCGCCAGCGTCGCCACCAGCGTCTTGCCCTCGCCGGTGCGCATTTCGGCGATCTCGCCGCGATGGAGGACGATGCCCCCGATCATCTGCACGTCGAAGTGGCGCATCCCCAGCACCCGGCGCGAAGCCTCGCGCACGGTGGCGAAGGCTTCGGGGAGGATATCGTCGAGGCTGGCGCCGTCATCGAGCGCGGCGCGGAACTTAGTAGTCTGCGCGGTGAGCTGTTCATCGGACAGCGCGGTCAGCTCGGGCTCGAAGCCGGCGATTTTCTGGACGATCTTGTCGAGCGACTTGACGTAGCGATCGTTGGATGAGCCGAACAAGGCCTTGGCAATCGTGCCGAGCATGGGATGATTCCTGAATTGGGAGTATTAAGAGCTGCAGCGGCAAACTGCCCCGGCAGCCTGTCACGCGAAACGGTGCTGGATGCTGAACGCGGCCCTATTCGCGGGCGCGGTCGATGCCGATCAGGACGCCAGGGGGTGCGACATTCTGCGCCGTCGAAAGATGGAACGTCGGCCCCACGGCCTGCGTTGCAGGTGCGCGATGCACCACGGCCAGAGCCGCGACACGAACCGCAACATGCGCAGCTACCCGTGCAGGAGCCGGTGCGCCAATTTCAGTATCGTGAGCCGTGCATAACCTCGCCTGCGCCGGAACACTTTGCACAGCAAAGCCCGACACGAGTGCAAGTAAAGAGAGCAGTAGACGGATCATCGTGGCGCGATATAGGCAACAGCCGAACTATCGTCCAGCCTGTTCCTCCCCGGCACGGGGAGGGGGACCAGCGTAGCTGGTGGAGGGGCACGGGCGGGGATACATAAGATCGGACGGGGCGCTACCGGGAGGGTACCCCTCCACCATCCTGCGGATGGTCCCCTCCCCGTACCGGGGAGGAACTGTTCGAGCGCTTGCGACGACGCCGCGCCCCTCATATGGCAACGCCATGTCCGACGCCGTCTCGCCGCTCGCCTCGCCCTTCCCCACACTCCCCGCGATTGCCGGGGTGACGCCACGCATCGCGCGCGCCGGCTACAAGGACTGGGGCCGCTGCGACCTCACTTATGTCGAACTGAGCGAAGGCACCGAAGTCGCTGGCGTCTTCACCAAAAACATCTGCTGCTCGAGCGAGGTCGAACTCGGCCGCGAGCAGGTCAAAGCCGGGCACGCCCGCGCGCTTATCGTCAATGCCGGCAATTCGAACGCCTTCACCGGTTATCGTGGGCGCGAGGCGGTGGAGCAGATCATGGCGCAGGTCGCCGCCCACCTCGGCTGCGCACCCGACGAGGTGTTCGTCTCCTCCACCGGTGTCATCGGCGTGCCGCTGCCCAAGGACAAGGCGCGCGAGGGCGTGGCGAGGGTGCTGACCGAGGTGCCCGCTTCGTGGGAAGACGCCGCGCGCACGATCAGCACCACCGACACATTCCCCAAAGGCACGACCGCCACCGCGATCGTCGGCGACACCAAGGTTACGCTGTCGGCGATCATCAAGGGCAGCGGCATGATCGCTCCCAACATGGCGACGATGCTGGGCTATATCTTCACCGATGGCGCGATTGCTCCGGCGTTTCTGCAGGAATTGCTGGGCGCCGCCACTGAGCGCAGCTTCAATTGCATCACCGTCGATAGCGATACCTCGACCAGCGACACCGTGCTCGCCTTCGCCACCGGCAAGGCCGGGAATGCGAGGATCGAAGGCTATGACAGCCCCGGCGCCGATGCCTTTGCCGCCGCGCTGAGCGACGTCTGCCTCCAGCTTGCCCATCTCGTCGTCCGCGACGGCGAGGGTGCGCAGAAATTCATCGAAATCCGCGTCACTGGCGCGGTGAGCGATACGAGCGCCCGCCGCATCGGGCTTGCCATCGCCAATTCGCCGCTGGTGAAAACCGCGATCGCCGGCGAGGATGCCAATTGGGGCCGGGTCGTCATGGCCGTCGGCAAGGCCGGCGAACCCGCTGATCGCGACCGGCTGGCGATCCGCTTCGGCGATGTCTGGGTAGCGCGCGATGGGCTTGCCGTGGCCGGCTACGACGAAGCGCCCGTCGCCGCGCATCTCAAGGGCCAGGATATTCGGATCGGCGTCGATATCGGGCTAGGCGACGGCACCGCGACAGTCTGGACCTGCGACCTGACGCATGGCTACATCTCGATCAATGCGGATTACCGCAGCTAATGGCCTATTTGCAGATGAAATCGGGCACCCTCACCCGCGCGGTTCACGCGATCATGCTTGATGCGGCAAACCGCGCGGTATTGCCGCATTACCAGCATCTCGCTGCCAATGAGATCAGCGATAAAGCCGCCGATGACGCGGTCACTATCGCCGACCTCGAAAGCGAGGCGATCCTGGCCGAAGCGCTGGCCCAACTGCTGCCCGAAGCCGCGATCGTCGGTGAAGAGGCGGTCCACGCCGATCCCAAAGTGCTCGACCGGCTGAGCGACGCGCTGTGCTGGATCATCGATCCGATCGACGGCACTAACAATTACGCTGCAGGACGCCCGCCCTTCGGCATCCTGATCGCGCTGGCGCAAGCGGGCGAAACGATCGGTGGCTGGATTCTCGACCCGCTGACCGGACGCTTTTGCAGCGCCGAAATTGGCCAGGGCGCTTTCATCAATGGCGAACCGATCCGCGCGCGCGGATCGGGCGAAACCCCGCCTATCGCCGCGATCTCGCTGCTCTATGCCGACCCCGCTCGCCGCGAAGCGCTCAAAACCCACATCGCCCCGCATTATCACGTAGTCGATATCCCCCGCTGCGCCGCCGAGCAATATCCCCGGCTAGTGCTGGGCATCAACGATTTATCGTTGTTCGAACGGACCCTGGCGTGGGATCATGCTGCGGGGGTGCTGTTCCTGAACGAGGCCGGCGGCAAGGCAGCGCGCGTAGATGGCGCGCCCTATCGCGTGGACGACGATCGCAAGGGTATGATCGCCGCCGCGAGCCCGGAGTTGTGGGATGGATTGACCAGGCGGATGGCGGCGCTTGGCTAAAATGCATCGGCTGACGCATTCCCCTCCCGCTTGCGGGAGGGGTTAGGGGTGGGCAGGTCCTAGAGCCAACCTTTGCCGTGCAAAAGTGCCCACCCCCAGCCCCTCCCGCAAGCGAGAGGGGAGTCCGGCTTGGTACCTACCAGTCTTACAAAGCGCCTTCGATCCAGCTCTTCAACGCGCCCTTGGGCGCCGCGCCCAGCTTCTGCGCGACCGGCTTGCCATCCTTGAACAGGATCATCAGCGGGATGGACTGCACGCCGAACTGGCTGGCGGTATTGGTATTTTCCATGATGTCGACCTTGACGATGTCGAGCTTGCCCTCGAGTTCCTCGCTGATTTCCTCGAGGCTCGGCCCGATCATCTTACACGGGCCGCACCAGTCGGCCCAGAAATCGACGAGGACGGGCTTGTCCGCACCCAGCACATCGGTGGCGAAGCTGGCGTCGGTAACGGCTTTAGTGGCCATGATTATCTCCTATGATTTGCCATCATATGTAAGGTCCGCGTTCCGCTTGGCAACCACTCAAGCGCCCAAGCTTTCCTGCGCCTCCAGCAATGCCAGCTTGTGCTCTGCCAGCGTGGCGGCGGGCACTTCGATCAGCGCAGGGGTTTGCGTATAGAGCAGCGCCGCCTCCACTGTGCGGCCAGGATACGTCCCCGCCAGCGCGGCGGCATAAGCGGCGATCTGCCGCAGCGTGGCGGCGGGTACTTGGGTCAAGGTAGCGGGAGGACGGCGCGCAGTTTTGAAATCAACCAGGCGGATACGGGTCGGGCCGATCAACAGCCGATCAATCGTGCCGGCGACCATGCGCGTGCCGACCAGCGCGGCGATCGGCACTTCGGCCAGAGCTTCGGGCGCGAACAATTCGGCCCAGCGGGGATCGGTGATGACAGCCAGGGCAGAAGCCGCGATTTCGCCCCGTACAGCCTCCGCCGTATCAGCCGCCTGCCGCGCCAACCAGCGCCGCGCCGCAGCTTCGCGCTGGTCGGGCGCCACCGCGGGCAGCCTTTCCAACAAGCGATGGATCAGCGTGCCTCGCCGCGCCGCCGCTGCCAGCACCGTCGGATCGGCTCCGCTCGCCAACGGCGGATCGGGCGCGTCATCTTCCCCTAGCGCGGAAGGCGCCAGCGGCCGGGGTGGGCGCGGTTCGGCGCCGATATCGCGCGTCAGCCATCCGGGCAGCGCCGGCGGCAAGGGCAATTCGATGGACTTCGACGCGGCGCCCCAGCGGCTTTCCGCCAGCGCCGGCATCGCGCCATGTTCGCGCCGCGCGTTCCAGATCGGGTCCGCCAGCCAATCTTCGGCGTCTTCTTCGACTTGCAGCACCTCGGCCAGTCGCGCGTACCAACTGCCGGGCGCCGGAACTTTCTCTCGGCTACCCAGCGCGCCGGTGATGAACAGTGCTTCTTCGGCGCGCGTCATCGCTACATAAAGCAGCCGCCAATGCTCCTCGCTTTCGGCCCGCGCCACGGCGGCGCCGGCATCGGCAATGCGCCCGACTTTCTCCTCCTTGCGCAATCCCGGCAGCGGGATGCGGCGTGGTGTCACCGTTTCCGCGCTGTGGGGATCGACCAGCACGAGATCCGAGCCGCGCGATTTCTCAGGGTTTCCTGTAGCATCGGCCAGGATGACGATCGGCGCCTGCAAGCCCTTGGCGCCGTGGACGGTCATCACCCGGACGAGATCGGCGGCGCCGCCCGCCTCGCGCTTCAATTCGCCAGAGCCCGCATCGAACCAGGCGAGGAACCCGACCAGGCTCGGGGTAGCGGTAGCGGCAAAGGCATTGGCGGCGTTGAGCAATTCGTCGATGGGATCGTTGGCCTCGCGCCCCAGCCGCGCCACCAGCTTGCGCCGCCCGTCCCATGGGCCGACCAGTAGCCAGTGGAGCAACGCCTGCACCGGCTCGTAATCGGCAATCGCCAGCAGATCGGTCAGTTGCGCCATCGCCGTCGCGACATCCGGCGCCGAGAGCCGCCGCAGATGCTCCCACAAATGCGCGCCCTTCGGTCGCCAGCCGTGCGCGAGCAATTGCTCCTGACTCCAGCCGATCAGCGGTGACACCAGCAGCGCGGCGCAATTGAGGTCGTCGAGCGGCTGCGCGGCAAAGCGCAAAGCCGCGACCAGATCACGCACCGCGAGCGGCGCACCGAGCCGCAACCGATCGACCCCCGCCACCGGCACCCCGGCAGCGTGCAGGCGGGCCACGATCAGCGCCGCCAGCGCACCGCGCTTGCGCACCAGCACCATGACATCGCCGGCACTGGCGCGGCGCGGCAGTTCGCCGGGTTTGACGCCCTTTACCAGGGGGAAGCCACTATCGAGCCAATGCTTGATCTGCTGGGCAATCTGCTCGGCCAACAGGCGGTCGGACTGGCCCAGCCAACTCTGTTCGCCTTCGTCGTCCGCGTCAGCGGCTTCGTCGATTACGTCCTCACCAAAACCGTCCTCGGCTTTCAGCCCCACCGGCCGCCACAGCGCGACATAGCCGGGCCGTTCCTCGCCGATATGCGGCTCGGGCGCCTCAGCCAAACCAAAGGCTTCGTGACCAATTTGAGCAATGGCACGATCGACAAAATTCAGCACCGGGCTGGCGGTGCGAAAGCTGCGTTCGAGCCCCAATTCACGCAATTCGCGTAGCGGCGGCCCGTCGCGCAAGGCTCGGGCGTTGACTGCCGCGTCCGCCATGATCGCGCGAAACGCATCCTGCGCGGCGCGGAAATTCTCCGGGCTGGTGCCCTGAAAACCAAAGATCGCCTGTTTGTAATCGCCGACCACGAACAGCGTGCGCATCGCGTCCCCGCGAGCGCCTTCGCCTGCGAAGAAATCGCCAGTCAGCGCGGTGATGATGCGCCACTGCGCGGCGTTGGTATCCTGCGCTTCATCGACAAGAATGTGATCGAAGCGGCGGTCGAGCTTGTAGCGAATCCAGTCGGCCATGTCCGAGCGGTGGAGCAGGTCGGCGGCGCGGCGGATCTGGTCGTCGAAATCGATCAGCCCTTCGCGCGCCTTGGCTTCGTCCCACGCCAGTGCGAAGGCCCGCCCGAGTTCGAGCGCCGGGGCCAGCCAACCGGCCAGATCGAGCAGCGCCCGCCGCGCCCGCACCGCCTCGATACAAGCACCAATGCGCTCGACATCTTCGGGATAGGCCTCGTGGAACTTTACCAGGGATGTCGCGGAACGCGGCTCGCCCTTTTGGGTGTAAAACGCCCCGTGGAGATCATCGATCCGCGCCAGCCGCTGCTCCGCTTCCTGCTCCAGCCACCAAGCGATGATCTCGGCGCGGTCCTGCCCGGTCTTCGCCTGCCACTGGCGATTGGCGGCAAGGCAACGCCGCAGCGACAGTGTGTCGAATATCTCATCGGCGCAATGCAGCGCCAGCCCGGCAGCATCGGCATCAGCGGGCAGGCCGAGCAGCCGATGCACCGCCGCCACCATCGGTGGCTGCCACGCCCCCGGACCGAACCACGCATCATAGGATGCCGCGCAACGCTGCAGCCAGCTTTCCACCGCGTCCGGTCCCAGCCGCAACGACAGGCCCGCCAATGCGCCGCTCATCGCCGCATCGCCGCGCGCTTCCGCACTCACCAGCAGATCGGCCAGCACTTGCCGCGCCAGCATCGCGCGTTCGCGATCCTCCATCGGCCGGGCACCGGAGATCAGCCCGGCTTCCTCGGGGAAGGCCGCCAGCAGCCATTGCGCAAAGGCATGGATCGTATCGATGCGCAGCCCGCCACCGGGACAATCGAGCACCGCCGCGAACAAGGTCCGCGCGTGAGCCAGCGCGCTTTGCTCGATACCGCCACCGATGGCCTGAAGGTCCGCCGCGAGTGGGACGTCCCCCAGCCGTACCCAGCGCGCCAGCGTATCGTTGATCCGCGTCGCCATTTCGGTGGCGCCGGCCTTGGTAAAGGTCAGGCACAGGATCTGATCGGGGCGCACGCCGTCGAGCAGCAGTCGCAACACCCGCGCCGACAGCACCTGGGTCTTGCCGGTCCCCGCCGAAGCCGACAGCCACACGCTGTCGCGGGGGTCCACCGCAGCACTTTGATTACCAGCGAGCGGATAAAGTTTTGGCGTGGGCGCGCTCATGACTGCTCACCCTGGCGATCAAGCCGCCACAGCCATTCCTCCAGCCGCATCAGTTGATCGTAATCATTATAGCCGCCGACATCGAGATTGAGCCGCGCGGTAAACGCCGTATCGCCCTTGATCCAGGCATCGATCGCCTCGCGCAGGAAATCGGCGGTGATCGCGAGAAACTGCTCGCGCGGCACGCCGCTCTTCTTCTTGCCTTCCAGGATCGGCTCGACCCAATAGCCGAACTGATCCTTCTTCTTGCCCAGCGACCAATATTCGAAGCGCTCCGGCTCACCGGCGATGTCGGCGAAGCCACCCGCCTGCGCGATCAAGCCCAGCGTGCCCAATTGCAGCGAATAGCCGTTCTCGACCATCTTGCCTGACGGCGGCAGCCCGGTCTTGTAATCGACGATTCCCAGCCGGCCATCGGCGAGCCGATCGATGCGATCGGCGCGGCCATGGACGCGCACCCCGTCGAACTGCATCTCGCCCCAACATTCGGTGGCGGCGACGCTGCGCCCTTCCTCGACCTGCATTCGCGTCACTTCAGCGCCGATCCAGTCCAACGCCGCCATCAGCCGGGGCCGCCACAGCGCCCGCATCAGCGGATGCGCGCTCATCCCGTCGAGTTCGGCTTCGGCGATCCCCCGCAACGCCGCCGGATCACCCCCGGATTTGTGCCATTTATCGAGGATATCGTGCACCGCGCTGCCCTTGAGCGCGGCGCTGGGCTCGGCGTCGAGCCCGTCGATCGCCGACAGCCGCAGGATCGCGCTGGCATAGAATTGATAAGGATCGCTGCGCAGCCGATCGAGCCCGGTCGCGGAAATATCGACGTGCCGCTGCTCCGCGCTAGGGCGCGGCTGCGGGCGGAGATAGGCGGGAGCCGGAGGGGCATCTTCGATCGCCGCGCCCAGCTTTTGCGCTTCGTATTCGCGGTGTTTTTCGGCGAGGTCGCTGCCGAGCATCGCTGCCACCCGCAGCACGAAGCGCGAGGGGATCACCGGGCCGCCCTCGTCCCGACGCGCCCAGCTCAGCACGACTTCAGGCGCGCCCATTGCGCCCGCCAGATCATGCGCGGCCAGGCCGATGCGAAAATCCGCGCCGGGCACACCGAGATGGCGCAGCACCGCTGGCGGCAGCAGGGGGTCGGGCGTGGCCGCGCCCGGCCAGGTGCCCTCGGTCAGCCCGGCACAAATCACCAGATCGGCGCGGCTCATCCGCGCTTCCAGCAAGCCATAGATCGCCAGGCGTGGATGGCCGCCCCATGGTGGACGCACCGCGACGCGGTCCATCTCCGCGCGCAGCAGGGCGGCCAATTCGCGCGGATGCAGCAGCGTGCCGACATCGCGTGCGGCGTCGCGCAGATCCTCGACGAAGGCGGCGAGCGCGCGACCGTCGGCCTTGCCCCAGATGCCGTTGCCGCAGAGCGCTTCAGCGGCGGTAATCAGTCGGTCGAGCAGGTCGGCGAGCGGTACTTCAGCATCTGCCAGCATCAGCGGGGCGAGGATCGCTTCGACCTCCGCCCACCATCCCGCCATCCGGGAAATTCTTAAATCCTCCTCCGCTGGGGGAGGTGGCTCGCGCAGCGAGACGGGAGGATTGTAGTGGTGCCGCCTTGCCACAGGATTCACCAATTCGCGCAAACTCGCCAACCCCGGCGCAGGCCTTGGTCCACGCAATGCAAGATCGAGCGCCCGCACCTGGTCCAACCACGCCGGACGCCCCTCCCCCTCTCGCACCAGCGGATGCGACAGCAGCGCGATCAACGGGACCGGCGCCGCCGCCTCACCCATCACTTCGGCCAGCAACAACAGCACCCGGCCCGCAGCAGTCTGCGGCAATGGACGCCCGGCACTATCGTCGGCGGCAATCTGCCAGCGCCGCAATTGCGCCACCACCCGGCTCGCCAGGGCGCGATCAGGCGTAACCAGCGCGACGCGGTATTCGGGCTGCTCAAGCGCCTGACGGATCAGCACGGCAATGGCCAGCGCTTCGGCGCCAGGATGCTCGCTCTCCATCAGCCGCACTCCCGCCAGCCGCCGCTGCGGCTTGGGCAGGTCAACCCAGCGCGGGCAAGCCAGTGGCGGCAAAAACAGGCTGGAAATCGCGCGGCTGCGTGCCGGTGGCGCCGCCCCCAACCCGGCGCGATGCCACGGCCGTACTTCCTCGCGGGCGATGCCCATGCGGTGGAGCAACAGCTTCAGATGATATTGCGGATGGGTGACGGCATCGTCACGCCCGAACGGCGGTTCGCCGGGCGCTTCGGCATTGCCGGCACGGCCGAGCAAATCCCACAAGCCATCATCGAGCGTAAGATCGAGATCGGGCAGGATCACCGCACCTTGCGGCAATCCGGCGACCACCCGCAGCAACCGCGCAATCGCCGGCGATGCACTGGTGACACCTGCGGCTACGATCGGATGCTCGGGCGGCACCTGCGACCAACGCCGGGCCGCAGCATCGAGCAGAAGATTGCGCCGCGTCGGCGCATCGACTTCACCGCGCGCATCGAGTTCCGCGTGCCAATGCGCCCAGACCTTGAGAAAACCGACGCTGCTGCGCTGCCAATGCCGCGATTGATCGCCGATGATGCCGACAATCTCCTCATCGACCAGCCGCGCCGCATCGATCCCCTCGACCAGCAGCCGGTCGATGGTCTGGGCGATTGCCCGCGCCTGCCGCAGCAGCGCTGCGCCGCGCGCCAGTGCTTCATCGCCCTGGACAGTCCGCAGATGCTCGGCCAGTCGCAGCCAGCGCCGCGTCGGCGCGGCGGCGGGAGGAATCTCCGCCAGGTCATCGTCGATCGGATCGAGCTGCGCCCCCAGCGCCTCATCGAGATCGAGATCGCCGACCACCACCAGGCGCGGCAACAGCAGTCCGCCGCCCGACAAGCGGACAAAGGCCTCGGTAACGATGCGCACCGCCCGCTGGCTGGGCAACAGCAGCGTCAGCCGCGCCAGCCCGACCTCGCTGTCACCATAGCGCGGGATCAGCCCGGCGACGAGCGCATCGGCAAAGCCGCGATGCGCAGCGATCGAATAAATTTTGGGCGCGTAAACTCGTGCGCCCTCTTCTTCAGGCACGAGTCAGCCGGGCTTCGGTCGGGGCAATGTCTTGCGGCTTGCCGACCTCGAACCACTCGCCGGTATGCACCAACCCATAGAGCCGCCGCTCGGCGATGGCCCGGCTCCACAGCACCATGGTCGAGAACGGCCCCTCGGGCGCGTCGCGCAGCAGCCGATGCGAGACCAGCTGAATACCCGTGTAGATAAACGGCGCCACCCGATCCGGCCGGCGGCGATCGATACGGCCCAGCGGATCGAGATGAAAATCGCCCAGGCCAATGTAATTATGGGCGTTGTGATGGCGGACCACCAACAGCAGCGCGTCCATCTCCTCGGGGCGCCAGGCCAATGACAATTCCCGGAACAGATTGCGGGGGCCATCGAGCCAGACATTGTCGCTGTTAAGGCAGAAAAACGGATCGGGCAGCCAAGGGAGCGCCTTGACCAAACCGCCACCGGTTTCGAGCAATTGTTCGCGTTCGTCGGAAATCCGCACGGCAGGCGCGGTCCGCCGCGTGACATGCGCCTCTAAAGCATCGGGGAGGTAATGGACATTGACCACCGCCCGAGCGACGCCAGCCTCGGCCAGCCGATCCAGGGCGTGATCGATCAGCGGTTTGCCGGCGACCGCCACCATCGGTTTAGGCCGCGTCGCAGTCAGCGGCCGCATCCGCTTGCCCAGCCCGGCGGCCAGCACCATCGCCGTATCGCTGGCGAGCGGATGCATCCCCTTTGCGGCGCTGTCGTCCAGACTCATACCGAAAACACGCCGCCAAGATCCTGCCGGATTGGGTCGGGAATATTAGCGTCGAACCAGCGCGCGACCGGCGCCAGCGCGGGATGCGCCAGATCGCGCTCGAGCAAAGCCCACACTCGGGGAATCAGCTCCAGATAGCGCGGCTTGCCATCGCGTCGCCACAGCCGCACGAAAATGCCGATGATCTTGGCGTTGCGCTGCGCCCCGAGGCGAGCATAATCGCCCAGGAACTCTTCAGCATCGGCACCGCTCGCCTGGCAATAGCGGTCGAACATCGCCGCTTCCAGATCGGGCGACACGTCGCGCCGGGCATCCTGCAACAGCGAGACCAGATCATAGGCGCGGTGGCCGACCAGCGCGTCCTGGAAATCGAGCAGCCCCTGCTTTTGCAGCGAATCGAGCAGCATGATGTTCTCGGCATGATAGTCGCGCAGCACGGTTACGCCCGAGCGCTGGCGCCGCAACACCGGCATCAGCACCTCCTGCCAGGCATAGGCATAATCATTGCCATCGACATAGAGGTTCCGCGCCGGGCAGAACCAGTCGAGCAGCAGCTTGGCCTCGCGCTGATAAACGCTGATGCCGTAATCGGTAAAAGGCCCCGACGGCACCCGATGCAAGCGCACCAGCGCATCGACGGCGGCGGCATAGACCTCCTGTTCGTCATCGGGCCACTCATCGAGATAATCCCGCATCCGCGTGGTGCCGAAATCCTCCAGCATCACCAGCCCGCGCTCCTCGTCCTTATGGAAGATGCGGGGCGCGCGCATGCCATTGGTATCGAGCCACTGCGCCACGCGCAGGAACGGTACCGGGTTCTCATGCGGCGGCGGCGCGTCCATCAGCATCGCGGTGCGCTGCTGCTCACCTTGGCCCCGGCGCAAGCGGAAATAGCGGCGGAACGAGGCATCGCCGGGCAGCGGCTCGACCTCCGCGCCCAGCCAGCCGGCGGCGGCGAGAAAGGCGTCCAGCCCTTGAGGAAGGTTTTCGTTCATTGGCCGATCCATGGCGCGCGCAATACCCAATCCGGCCCCGCTTCGACAATGGCCTGTCGTCGTTCACCAACAGATTCCGGTGCGATTTCGAGGCGGATCGAGAGGCAGGCCGGCTCGTGAGCAAAACCACCGGCCTTTTCAGGCCATTCGGCGATCAGCGCGGCGCCCTGCCGGTAATCGTCCACTCCGATTTCAGCCGCTTCTTCCGGGGTCGCCAGACGATAGAAATCGGCATGGACTACCGGCAAGCGCACCGCCGGCGGCTCATAGAGTTCCACGATCGAGAAGCTCGGCGACGGCACTTCGCCAACATGGCCCAGCGCCTGCAGGATCGCCCGGGCCAGCGTGGTCTTGCCCGCGCCCAAGGTGCCGCTCAGGGCGACGACATCGCCGGGGCGCAACGCTGCCGCAATCTGCCCGGCAAACCGCGCGGTGGCGGCGAGATCGGGCAATGCCAGGATTTGTGGCCCCGCTCCTGCCCCAGTCATGGCAGATCGACGATCGCGGCGGTGCCCGCGCCCAACTCGGACAGCAGTTCGAGATGGCCACCATGCGCTTCGATCAACTGCCGGGCCAGCGGCAGGCCCAGGCCATGCCGCCGATCCACCACCTTGCCGTCGACCGACAGTTTGAGCCCATCGAGCGCCCGCGTCAGCATCGCCGGGTCCATGCCGGGGCCGTTGTCCGACACCACGATCCGCGCCCAATCCTGGCCCTTCACGCGCCGACGCGACAATTCCACCAGGATGCGCCCCCCCGGCGGCGTCGCGGCGATGGCATTGTCGACAAGGTGGCCGAGCGCCCGGCCGAGCCGCCGCGGATCGACATTGACTCGGCCCGCGGTCTTGTTGCCACGCAAGTCGAGCGCCAGCTTGCCATCGCGCAGGCGCTGCGCCCGCTCTTCCACCAGCCGCGTCACGAAGGGCAGCAATTCGACCTCTTCGCGCGCCAGCGGCAGCATCCCCGCTTCGCTCTGCGAGAGATCGAGGACATTTTCGATCTGGTCGGAGACCCGCGCCACCGAGACCAGGATCGCCTCGATATATTCGCGGCCCGAAGCATTGAGATCGCCACCGAGCCCCGCCTGCAGCAGTTCGGCGAAGCCGCCGATAGAGGTGAGCGGCGTGCGGAATTCATAGCTCATATTGGCGAGGAACCGTGTCTTGATCGCATCGGCCTCGACCAGCGCGACATTGCGCTCGCGCAAGGCATCCTCGGCCTTTTGCGAATCGGTGATGTCGAGCACGGTCAGCAGCCCGTTGCCGTCGGGCAGCGGCACCCCGGCAAATTCCAGCGTGCGACCATCGGCCAGCGCCACGCGCCCGCCGGTCTGGCTGCGCTGCAAGGTCGCCGCGCGCACGACATCGCCCACGCCCTTGACCTGCGCCGGCTTGGCCAAACAGGGGGCGATGCGCTCGAGCAGCGCCTCGATATGCGGATGGGTATCGAGCAGGTCCGGCTCGAGCCCCCAGGCAGCGGCAAAGCGGCGATTCCACAATTGCATCCGGCCATCGGGGGCAAACACCGCCACCGCCTCGAACAGGCTATCGAAAGTCGCAGTGCGGGTGCGCAGCAGCGTGTCGCGCATCGCTGAGAGCCGCAATTGCTCGGTACGGTCTTCGACGATCAGCAACATCCCGCCATCGGGCAATTGCTGAGCCACGACGCGCAGATGCGTGCCATCGGATAGTGGCCACGCTTCCTCGATCGCACCATTGGCGGTGAACCATTGCTGGCGCTCGCGCCGCCACGCCGGGAAATCGCGCACCTCGGGCAAACGCCCGGCCTCGCGCGCCAGATCGAGAATCCGCTCGAACACCGGCAGATTGGCTATTGTCGGCGGAGTCAGCGCGAACAGTCGCTGGAAATGCTGATTGGCAAAGGTCAGCTGACGCCGGGCATCGAACTGCGCCACACCCGCCGACAGCTGATCGAGCATCGCCCGCTGCGCCTCGCGAAAGGCACGGAACGATCGCGACAGCTGCTCCATATCTTCGACATCGATGGCATAGCCGGCCACGCCCTCGTCACCGAGCGGCAGATCGCTGACCCTGAGCGCGCGCCGCTGACCGCCGATGGTAGAGGTCACCATGCGCTCGATCGGGGCCTGCCGCTGCGCTGCGGTCAATGCGACCTCGGCGGGATTCTGGCCATCGGTGGGCTCGACCAGCTCGGTCCCCGCCGCAACCACCGCGTCCGCACCAGCGCCGCCCACCGCCGTGACATAAGCGGAATTGACCAGCCGCAGCTGCCCCTCGGGTCCGCGAAACCACATCGGGATCGGCGCAGCCTCGATCAGCCCGACCAGCGCCGCGAAATCGGATCGCGCCCGCTCCGCCTCGGCGCGCAACCGATCGAGTTCGCCTTCGCTCTCGCTGGCGTCGAAGGCCCAGACCAGCGCCGCGCCGCCGGGCGATACCGCCGGATCGGCGAGATGCCCACGCAGCGCGATATTGCGCCGTGATCCACGCGGCGAGACCTTGAGAATAAACGGCGTCGCGGTTTTCTGGGTGCGGCGGACCGCCGCTGCCAGCGCGTCGGCCTCGGCCTCGCTTAACCCGTGTTCACCCGCCGCGCTGCCGCCCAACTCGCTCAGGAACTGCGGCACATGGTCGAGCCCGAGCCACGCTGCGAAACGCGGCGGCGCCTCGATCCGGCCATCGGCGCGCACCAGCAACGGCACCGTCGGCGATTCATCCACCATCCGCGCCAGCCGCCGCGCCTGCCGCAAGCTGACCGCAGCACGTTTTTCGCGCCCGCGGGCCGATACGATCGCCCAGCCCGCCGCCACCGTCCACGCGGCCAGCATCAAGCCGATCAGCACTAACGCAAGCTGGGAAAGGATCATGCCGATGCGCTATGCGGGTGCGCGCCGGATTACAACCGCCGCGCTGAAGTCCTTTGATTTTGTGAAGGATCGAAAATTAGCTAGCGTCTCAGTTTGTTCTTGATTGCCAAGGCGATCGTTGGCTCGCCGCTCATGGACAGCGTGTGCGGCTACCAGAAAATCGGCGCCAGCCGGTGGGGTACGCGGCCACGATAGGTGTCGTAGCCAGGGAGGTTTGCGGCAAGGAAGGTCTCCTCGCGCAGCAGCCGCCACACGAGGACCGGGACGAGCAGGGCAGCCGGGATCAGGCCCCACGATGAGCCAAGCGCCAGGGGCACGCCGGCGATCATGACGAGCGCGCCAGCATACATCGGGTGGCGCACGACGGCATAGGGGCCACTGTCGATCACATGCTGGCCCTCGGCGATCTCGATGGTTCCCGCAGTGAACGTGTTTTCGCGGAAGGTGAGGAAAACAATCAGGAAGCCGATGGCGATCATCCCGTTGCCGGCGAGCGAAACGGCGAGGGGCACATGGGACCAGCCAAAGCGTCTGTCGAGCCCCGGCACCGCGAAGGTCGCCAGGAAGACGAGCCCCGCCAGCCCCTGGACGACGTTCTGTATACGATCGGGCTCCGCGCCCGGACCCGCCTTCACGCGCCGCTCCAGCAGCGCTTTGTCGCGGAACCAGAGCCAGACGGTGATGAGCCCGGCGCATCCAAAGAACATCGCCAGCATCACCCACGCGCGCCCGTCGTGCAGTGTCCCCGCCGACCCGAAGAGCACGCTTGCGATGACCAAGAACAGGAAGACGAATCCCACAAAGGCGCGCACCAGCAGCATGCCTCTATTTTGGCGCTTTCGACCCACGAAGTCCAGGACTGGGCCGGAACCGCGTGGGAGTTCCACGGTCGGTCGTCATGATCCGTTTGGCGACGTCAGCCGCCAATAGCGACTTTCCACCGGTTTCGGAAATTCAAACTGAGACACTGCCGAAAATTATCCTTCCTTGACAACACAAGCCTTATCAATTTAAAAAACCAACTGGTCCTTAAACTCAGCCAAACATGTTGAGATTGGGCTCGACGCCAGAAAATGGCGCAAAAGGGGAGAGAGATGATGGCGAACTTACGGTACGGTTGCGTCCGCTATAACCGCGCCATGTGCACGGCGGCTTCGGCGATCGCCATGATGGCCTTGGGGAATACCGCCCATGCCCAGCAAGCCGCCCCAGATGCGGCAGCAGCCGCGCAAACGTCTTCAGATGCCTCTCCGAAGGCCGATGAGATCATCGTCACGGCCCGCAAGCGGCAGGAGTCGCTGCTCAATGTGCCGGTGGTCGAACAAGTTGTCAGCAGGGACGAACTGTCCCGGCACGGAACCGTCGATCTCAAGGATCTGACCCAACTCACGCCAGGTCTTTTGATCGGCACGGCGGTGCTTTCGATCGGTCAGCAGGTCAGTATTCGCGGCGTCGGCACGACCTCGTTCGATCCCGGCATCGACCAGTCGGTGTCGCTCAACATCGACGGCTTGTCGCTCGGCCAGGGCCTCGCCTTTTCGAGCGGCATGTTCGACCTTGGCCAGGTCGAAGTGCTCAAGGGGCCACAATCGCTGTTCTACGGCAAAAGCAGCCCCGGCGGCGTGATTTCGCTACGCACCGCCGATCCGACTAACAAATTCGAAGTGATCGGCACCGGCGGCTATGAAGCGGAAGCGCATACCAAGCGCGGCGAATTGATCATCTCCGGCCCAGTGACCGACACGTTGAAAGCACGCATCGCCGGCATGTACCAGGCCACCGACGGCTATTACTATAATGATGCGATCGGCATTCCATCCTTGGGCGGCTTGACCCCGCGATACGACCGGATGGGCCACGGCAATGATTATCAGGTCCGCGGCACGCTGTTGTGGAACCCGACGAGCAATTTCGACGCTCGCCTGAAGGTCAACCTCGTTCACGATTATACCGTCAATGCCGAAAACTATGAGGTGACCTATTGCCCGGACGGCACCGGCGCGCCTTTAGGCATTCCCTTCCTGAGCCCGAGCCTGTCCTGCCAGAAGAACCGGGTGGGATATGTCGTCGATATGAATCCGGCGGACTTTCTCAATATTCCGCATGACGGCATATCCTATGTCGCCAGCACCCAGAAATACGGCACGCTGGAGATGAATTACCACGTCAACAGCAATATCACCGCGACCTCGGTCACCGGTGTTTATATCCTGCGCTCGAACAGCCTGTTCAATGCATCGGCGGCGGAAGCGGCGGGTCCCTTGATCGCCGCTTCGAACCCGAATTTCCGCCGTGACGACATTACCGAGGAAGTGCGGGTTAACAGCGATTATTCTACACCGCTGAATTTTACCTTCGGTGGCTTCTACCAGCATGGCAAAGTTTCGGATCGCGTCACTATCCTCGGCAACGAGGCGATCGAAGCGCTTTTCACTCCTCCTGGACAAGTAAATCCCTTCACCCTCGCGCCAATTCAGGACGGTCTCAACCGCTTCACCATCAATACCTATTCGTTGTTCGGGCAGCTTCGCTACAAGATCTTGCCGAATCTAGAATTGGCGGCAGGTGCGCGCTGGACCGATGAAACGCGCGTCCAGACGCCCTTGCTATATCCCTCTCTCGATCAAGACGGCTATGCAGCGGCTGGCGAGATCAATCCCATCTATACCACCCAGACCGAAGTCGTGTCCGTACCCACTCCGCGCCTCCATTCCTCGAAGGTCTCGCCGGAAATAACCCTGACTTACAAGCCGGACGAAGATTTGACGATCTTTGCCTCTTATAAGCAAGGTAACAAGTCAGGTTCCTTCAGCATCGCCACGCCGCAATCGCTGAATGCCACGCCTACTTGCAAATTCGGCACTGCTAATCCCTGCCAATATCTCGACAACAGCTTTGGCGATGAAAAGGTCCAAGGCGGCGAAATCGGGATCAAGGGCCGCACCGCCGACCGCCAATTCCATTTCGATCTATCAAGCTTCTACTACATTTATTCGGGCTTACAGGTTGGCGCGATTATTCCTACCGTCGGTAGCACCCCGGTTATCACCACGATCAACGCCGGCAAAGCCAAGGTCTATGGCCTGGAAGCCAACGGCCATTACCAACCCGATCAAGTGAAGGGACTGACACTCAATGGCTCGGTCGCCTGGACTCACGCCCGCTTCACCAATCTCAACAACGTGCCGTGCTACGGTGGCCAGACCATCGCCGCAGGCTGCAACCAGGACTTCACACAGGCCGCGGTCGGCACGCCCGGCGCCGTCGTGGTGAATGGCGTCACCGGCAATTATTTCGCGCAAAGCCTCACCGGCGCGCCGCTGATCCGCGCCCCGAACTGGCAAGTCGACTTCGGCTTCGACTACATGTTGCCGGTCGGACACCATCTGAATCTGACATTGTCTGAATCCAACCACTTCACCAGCCGATATCTCACCGCGCTCGATCCGCTGCCGGCCTATTATCAAAGCTCGTTCATCAAGGCGGATATGAGTGTGACCCTGGCGCCAGAGGATCACCGCTGGGAGCTTGCCGTCATCGGCAAGAATATCACCGCCGAATATACCGCCGGCAATTGCAGTTCATCGAACACCGCCGGCGGATTGCTTGGTGGCGAGATCACCGGCGGCACTACCGCCGGCCCGGCTGGGACCGACGAGGGCTCCTGCTACATGGATCCAGGCCGCGAAATCTGGGTCCGCCTGACGCTGCGGCCTTTCAACTAGCGGGGAGTATGGGCTTTAATCCAACGTGTGAGGCGCTAGATAGCCCGCGATAAACACCTCGACTCGCTTCCGGATCGTTACCGCGTCCGGAAGCGGCTCCTGGTAGCCCATCGCTTTGCGAAAACCCCGCGCGCCCACGGCCAGATCATAAAAGATATCCGCCGCCTCCAGGGCATCGATCGAACCAATGAAATGGCAAGTACTGAGCGCTTCGAAATAATGGGCCAGGATCTCACTAATCTGGCGCCTGCCCGCATCGACCACATCGAGCGCGAGTTCAGGAAAGCGGATGCCTTCGATGACCATGGCCCGCGCCAGATTCAGGATGCCATCGGAAAGCGAGTGGTCGAGCAACCGGTGAGCGATCGCTTCGAGACTGGGCTGGAGGTCTTCAAGCCGATCGGGCAGCGGCGGGCGAAAGGTGTCGCGGCTGGCAAAGGTATATTTGCAGACCGCCTGAAACAGGGCCAGCTTGTCGCCAACCAGTTCATAGACCGCCTGCTTGGTCACACCCGCCGCTTTGCTCACCGCATCCAGCGTCGTGCCATCGAAGCCGCGCTGGAAGAACAATTCGGCGGCCGCAGTCAGGACCCGCTGCCGTCGCGGTTCCACGTCGAGCCGCGGGCGGCCGCGGCGCACCTTGGTTTTGGTGGAGGCAGAGGAACCAGCTGCTCCGGCGGGATGATGGTTTGAAGCGGTCGCGGATGTCGTCGATACCATGGGCAGCGGGCACTACTTTGCAGCGGGTCCAAACCCCGTTCATGCCCCCTAAGACATGAGAGTGTGCTGTCAAAGTAATATGGTGTATCGGCGTGCGATCTAACCAATCCACGCCGACGCCAGGATCAAGCTCTGGGGCCACGGACCCCAGAGCTTTCCCTCGTCCTCAATAGCGGTAATGATCCGGCTTGAACGGACCCTGTTCCGGCACGCCGATGTAGTCGGCCTGCTTCTTCGACAAGGTGGTCAGCTTCACGCCGAGCTTCTCGAGGTGCAGCGCCGCCACCTTTTCATCGAGATGCTTGGGCAGCACATAGACTTCGTTCTTGTAGTCGCCGGGCTTAGTGAACAGCTCGATCTGGGCCAGCGTCTGGTTCGTGAAGCTCGCGCTCATCACGAAGCTGGGATGGCCGGTGGCGCAACCCAGATTCACCAGCCTACCCTTGGCGAGGATGATGATCTGCTTGGCTTCCTTTCCATCTTCGGGGGGAAATTCGACCAGGTCGGTGCCCGGCTTCACTTCGCTCCATTTGTAATTGTCGAGCGCCGAAATCTGGATTTCGCTGTCGAAGTGGCCGATGTTGCTGACGATCGCCATCGGCTTCATCGCCTTCATGTGCTCGGCGGTGATCACGTCTTCGTTGCCGGTGGCGGTCACGAAGATGTCGGCACGGGTCACCGCTTCCTCCATGGTGACGACTTCATAGCCTTCCATCGCCGCCTGCAACGCGCAGATCGGATCGACTTCGGTGACCATCACGCGGGCGCCGCCATTGCGCAGCGACGCCGCCGAACCCTTGCCGACATCGCCGAAGCCGGCAACGCAAGCGACCTTGCCCGCCAGCATGACATCGGTGGCGCGACGGATCGCATCGACCAGCGATTCCTTGCAGCCATAAAGATTGTCGAACTTCGACTTGGTGACGCTGTCGTTGACGTTGATCGCCGGGAACGGCAGCTTGCCGTCCTTGGCGATCTGGTAAAGCCGGTGAACGCCGGTGGTGGTTTCTTCCGATACGCCCTTGATCGCCGCCACCGAGGCAGTGAGATAGCCCGGCTTGGCCTTGATGAACGCCTTGAGCGCGCGCTGGAACTCGATCTCTTCGGCATTGGCCGGTTCACCCAGGGTTTCGCCGGCTTCGAGCCGCGCGCCCCACAGTGCGAACATCGTCGCATCGCCGCCATCATCGAGAATCAGGTTAGCCGTCGTGCCATTTCCGCCATCCCAGTCGAAAATGCGCCCGACATAATCCCAGTAATCGGCCAGGCTTTCGCCCTTGATCGCGAACACCGGAATGCCAGCCGCGGCGATGGCGGCGGCGGCGTGATCCTGCGTCGAGAAGATGTTGCAGGTCGCCCAGCGCACCTCTGCACCGAGCGCCACCAGCGTTTCGATCAGCACTGCGGTCTGGATCGTCATATGCAGCGATCCGGTGATGCGCGCGCCCTTCAGCGGCTGCGCAGCGCCGAATTCCGCGCGTAGCGCCATCAGTCCGGGCATTTCAGTCTCGGCGATGGCGATTTCGGCGCGGCCGAATTGGGCGAGGCCGATATCGGCGATCACATAATCTCTCTCGGCAAGGGCGGCAGTGGACACGGCGCAATTCTCCTGAGCGGGCACCGCCAACCTGTCCAGACGACACGCAGCAAGGCGGCACTATTCAGCGCCGTCTTAGCCGCTCACCTCCCCCGAAGCAAATATAAAGATTCCTTTATATCCCTTCAGCGCTACCCGGAACTACCTGCCAGCGAGGCGCAAATTGCCATTTGCCTCTGCAGGCGGCGCGTAGGCGATCAGCGGCGCGGCAGTGATGGCGGGTGGAGCGCTGACCTCCGCAGAAGCACCGGCTACAGCAGGATTGGCATCGCCATCGGTGATCTCATTGGCCGCCTGCAGCAGCACAGCCGCCCCATCTTCCTGAGCCAGCGATTGCGCAAGCCCCTTCAACTCATGGCACCCCAGCCAGGGATGGCCATTGCCATATTGGTTAGCGATCTGAACGCTGATCCGGTCGAGCATGCGGTTGGCCTCCACCGCACCCAGGCGACCGCTGTATGAAGCGGCAAGCGCGTGGGCGGCGGCGTTGAGATCGGCCAGGTGACGCGCTTCGAACGCCTGATAATCGGCCTGGAAATCATCCGCCGTGGTGCGGCAACGCAGCCCCGTCACCATCAGCATGATATCGAGGCGGCGAATTTTCTCGCTAGCGACAGCACCACTGCCCGAAGCATCGCCGGCCGAAAAGCCGGTTGGCGACACCCCGTCAGCTTGCGCGGGAAAGGCGAAAAACAACGATGCCACAGCAACTCCGGACGCAACGCTGCGCGACCACACAAGCTTTTTCATGATGAACCCCCGTCAAGGTCGAATAACCCCGGAGCCATCATCAAGCCTTGTGCTTAAGACCGCGTCGATATGGACCGTAAATCCAAATTCACCATGATTTGCCAATTCACGCTGATTCCGCATCGCCGGCGATTTTTGCAAAAACCTGTACCGCTTTTCGGCCTTCTCGCTCTATATGCGCGGCGCGTAAGCCCCAACGCTATCCAACACCCAAGGGAGAATTCCATGACCATCGCCGTTGGCCAGACCGTGCCCGATGTGAAGCTGGTGAAATCCACCGAAACCGATCGCGACGCCGTGCAGGCGAGCGATTACTTCAAAGGCCGCCGCGTCGCCGTATTTTCGGTGCCGGGCGCCTTCACCCCGACCTGCTCGGCCAAGCATCTGCCGGGCTACGTCGCCAAGGCCGCCGAGATTAAAGCCAAGGGCATCGACGAAGTCGCCTGCACCGCCGTCAACGATCCCTTCGTGATGGGAGTCTGGGGCAAGGTCAACGGCAGCGCCGACGTGACCATGCTGGCCGACGGCAATGGCGAATTCGCCCGCGCCCTCGGCCTGACCATGGACGGCTCGGGCGCCGGGCTGGGGCAGCGCGGCCAGCGCTTCTCGATGGTGGTCAACGATGGCGTCGTCGAAAAGCTGTTCGTCGAGGCGCCGGGCGAGTTCAAGGTAAGCTCGGCTGAGTATCTGCTCGAAAATCTGTAGTTTTTATCAGGGATAGGTGCGAGGGGTAACCCCCTCGCGCTCCCCGTCATTGGTATCGTTGCGCAATATTTTGACCACATCCCCCGCCCGCGAAGCGGCTATATAGCCTGCGGCGCCGCGACGTTCTGCCAGGAACGATCGGCACACAACAATGACAGGAACGGGGTCTGGGGCCCCTGGCCCCAGGTCTATCTCTTCTGCAAACCTTTTGGGGTCTAATACCCCATCAAACTCAGCACTTCCTTGCGACTGCGCGAATCTTCCAGGAAGCAGCCATGCAATCGGCTGGTGATCATGCTGACCCCGGGCGTCCGCACCCCGCGCGCGCTCATACAGGCATGACTGGCCTCGATCACCACGGCCACCCCCTGCGGTTTCAGATTGTCCCAGATGCATTGTGCGACCTCGGCGGTCAGCCGCTCCTGGATCTGCAGTCGGCGGGCAAAGCCATGGAGCACGCGGGCCAGCTTGGAGATGCCGACGACATTGTCGCGCGGCAGATAGGCGATCGCCGCCTTGCCCTGGATCGGAGCCATGTGGTGCTCGCAATGCGATTGGAAAGGAATGTCTTTCAACAGCACCACTTCGTCATAGCCCCCCACCTCGGCAAATCGACGGTCGAGATGGATCGCTGGATCTTCCTCGTAGCCCTGGCAATATTCGCGCCACGCGCGCGCCACGCGCGCCGGCGTATCGACCAGGCCTTCGCGCTGGGGATCGTCGCCCGACCAGCGGATCAGGGTGCGGATCGCCTCCTGCACATGCTCTGGCACGGGTAGCTTTTGGGGCGGTTGCCGCTCCGTATCATCAGCGTCAAAGACCATCCTCGTCCTCTCTTTTGAGCAAGTAGCGTGATCACACAAACCGCCCCGAACTGCTATCGTTGCATCGCTTGATGCCAAAAATCGGTACCCACCCCATTCTTCAACGGGGCAGGTATTTTTGGCGCCATGTTTTAATCCGGTCGGCGGAGCAAACCACCGCGCCGAAACAAACCACGCCGCCGGGCCATCGGCTCGAAGATTTCCTCGGGCCTTTCCGCATCCAGCAGGGCGGAATCCGCGATTGCTTTCTCCGTATTCGACAAGGGAAGCAAGGCAAAAGGCAGCAAATGCTTACCCCGGCGCCCTTCATGTCTCGGACCATGTTGCGGGCTATGCTGCGCTCCATGCTGCAATTGCCCATCGATCAGCGCCGCCATACTCCCAGCTGGGACCGAACCCTCCCCTGCCAGGCTGGCGCGCACCGCGCTTTCGGCCAGGCCACAATGCTCCGCCAACAGTCGATGCCGTAAACTCGTGATCGCGGGCGCGATATGCTGATTGGCCGGGCGCGTAGCATCCAAAAACATATCGCATTCGCTGTCGAGCCCCATCGAACGATTGTTGAGATTGGCCGAGCCGATCCGCAGGATCTCGTCATCGACGATCATCAGCTTGGCGTGAACGTAGATCGGCACCCCGCCTGCGGTATGCGGCACATAGACTCGCAATCGCCGGGCATGGTCATGGCCGGCCAGCGCGTGCAGCAATTCCACCCGCGCACCGTCCATCGCTGCCTGCTGCAACCAACTGGTCGAGGCCAGCGCGGTGATCAGAATGATTTCCGGCGGATCGGGCTCGATCAGTCGCCGGGCGAAAGCCTCGGCGACGCGGCGCGAGGCGAAATACTGGCTTTCGGCGTAGATAAATCGGCGTGCGCGAGCGATATGCTCGATGAACAGCGCCTCGATCTCACGCACCGCGGATTCCCCGCGCCACGCTGCGCGAGTGCGGGCAATGCCGATTTCGACATCGCGAAACTCGGCCGCCAGGGCTTCGGGCCACGGGCTTTCCAGCTGCGGTCGGCATGGCGGCAACGGCTTTCCGCCCGAGTGGCGCCAGCGGCTGCGGCTCAGATCGCCGAGCGCGGCAGCGGCTTCGCCTTCCACCAGCATCGCCATATCGTGCCACGGCCCATAGGGCTTGCCGTTGGGTCGCCGGCGGCGGGGATCGTCGTCGCGGTGTTCGGGGGTATCCCAACGGTCGCCGGTCATGTCGATGCCGCCGCAAGCCGCCATGCGATCGTCGATCACCGCGATCTTCTGGTGATGGCTGCAACCCAGCGGATGCGCGGCATCGAGGCGGAACTGGATCCCACCGGCGAGATACCAGCGGATCAGATCGATAGCCATCGTCCCGCGCAGCACAAAACTGATCGCCGCGACGTTCCAGCGCAGCACCCGAACCTGCAAGCGCGGATGGCGCCGGACCAGCCACACCATGAAGCCGCCAAGCCGCGCCGGATAGCGCGTCCGCCGCGGCAGGTTCCACCAGCGCCGGCCATGCGCCAGCCGGATGCGGGTATCGAAATCCCAGCCGATCAGCATGATCCGCTGCCGCGCGCGCAACATCGCTGCCTGCAGCCACTCGAAATAGGCGGCGGCATCGATCACGACATGCGCGCGGCTGGCGTGGACATAGCGCCACACCGAAGGAGAAATTCCTGAGTCGGGATCACCGGATGGCGCTGCGGCAGCGCTTTGCTGCTCGGCGGCTGGGCTCGACGGAATCTCCATGCCCGCGCTCTATCGCGCCGGCTGGGGCGCTGCAATCACGTCGGCGCCGAAAAGGTTGGACCGGACCTCAAGCGCTCAAAATAGAACGGTGACCTTGCTCGAAAGCAAGGCCACCGCTTTAATCAGAGATTATATCAAGGCGTTCAGAAATGCACCTTGAGCGTGCCACCGAACATGCGCGGAGCGCCCACGGTCTGAACCTCGAAGCCCAGCGACTCTCCACCCAGACCAGCAGCAAAGTTATAATAATGCTTGTTCGTCAGGTTGGTGACGAAGAAGCCCAGATCGAAGGGCTTGCCCCCGACGCTGTTCCAATTGACGGTGGCGCCGATCAGCGTGAGCGCAGGCAGCGTGCCGGCAGCCCGAATAGCCGCGGATTCCTGATCCGGAGTGAGCACCCCCGTCACCGGATTTATCGGGCCAAAGTTACCACGATCGATATAGTTAGACAGTTCACTGCTGCGATAAGTCACCGATCCGCCAATGGTTATCTTACCCCATTCGCTCGGCGTCGGCAGCGTATAATCCGCTCCTACCACCAGCTTGTTGCGCGGCGACCCAGTTTCTGGATCACCCACGTTAAACGAATTCTGAGTAATATAATCAGGGTTGCTCGGGATCGGCAACACTGCGTCGATGCGGGTACGCAGGTAAGTATAGCCCAAGGTCACCTCGAAACCCTGGAAAGGACTGATCGAAGATTCGACTTCCAGGCCATAGATCTTCGACTTGCCGGCATTAAGCGGGGCAGCCGTTTCCGGAACCTTGCCGTTCTCAGCCGGTGTGGGCAGGAAGCCGACCTGAATCTGCTGATTTGAAAAGTTATTATAGAAGCCCGAAACGTTGAAAGTACCACGTACCGCTCCCGTAAAGGACTTTTTCAAACCGATCTCATAGGTATCGACCTTCTCCTGCTTGGTGTAATTGAGGGTCGTGTCGAGATTACCCTCTGTTCCGCCAAAGGGAATATTGGGAGAGATGGTCGCAGCACGATAGCCGCGCGAATAGCTGGCATACAGCAGCAGATCACGGTTCGGCGTATAATCCAGATCGAAGTGCCAGGTTGGTGCACTCGACTTGGTGGCATAATTGTTAATGCAATTTGGCGCTATTTGCCCCACATTCGAATTCAGGCAGGAACCGAGGTAGGGGTTCGGAAGACCAGTGTTGGGATTGATGGTTGGGATAGGCCCGGAGCCTGGCGGCTGAGCGAGCGCGTAAACGATCTGATCACTGTCGGTGATTTCTTCCCGATCCCAAGTGTAACGGAAACCGGCGGTCGCCTTGAGTTGATCAGTCAGCTTATACGTGCCTTGGGCGTAAAGGCCGATGTCGCGGAACGCGGTTTTGCCGACGTCATAGTTGATGTTACCAAGAGGAATGCCGAAGAGTCCGCCGAGGGCGTCGCTGCATTGAAAAGCTGCACGATCGGTACAGCTCGCAAAGCCTGCGGATTGGCTTCCCACCGCTGACAGCGGACGCACGCTTTCGAAATAAGCTCCGGTCTGATAGGTGAGGCGGCTGTCGCTGGTGTTGCCGGCAACCCGGAATTCTTCGGTGAAGGTGCCTTCGTGGGCGATATCACCACCGGCAGGAGCGGCCGATTCCTGGAAATCGGAATTATAGATCACACCGCCCGGCCCTGGGGTCTGCGCGTTGAATGCGAAAATGGGATTGACGCCGCTTTGCTTGAGTTCGGCATAGCTGACGATATTCTTGATCGTGATATTGTCGGTGGCCTTCCACGTCGTATTGTTGATCACTTGCCATTGCGTGGTGGTCAGCCCGGCATCGGCTACGCCATTCTCGACGGAATAGAATCCGTGCGCATTCTGCGCAGCAATCTGTGGAGCTGCCAGAAAGCCGAAGCCTTCATTCGGATCAGCCGCGGTAATCTTGTCCGCTGCACCATTGTTTTTCGAATGATAGTAAGAGGCGACGATGTAGTTTTCGAGATCCGGCGTCAGATCCGCATCGATGCTCAGGCGCACAGCGGTATAATCGAGGTTATTGAAATCCTTCGGACCAATGCCGCTGATGTTCTTCAGATAGCCGTCCTGCAGCTGGCGATCGACACCCAAGCGAACCCGGAAAGTATCCGACAGCGGCACGTTGATCACCGCCTGAATCCGACGCTGATTATAATTGCCGTAGCCGCCCTCGACATAGCCTTCCAACTTGTCAGTCGGCTTCTGCGGCACGAGCAACACGGCGCCACCGGTGGTGTTGCGTCCAAACAGCGTCCCTTGCGGCCCTTTCAGCACCTGGGCGTTCTGCAGATCGAAAAGTTGTCCGGCATTGATGGTATCACCGATCGGCAGGCCGCTCGCGCCACCGCGAGGCACGACCACGTCGGCGAAATAGGAGCCGACCGAAGGCGCAGTACCGACATCCTGGACGAAACCGCGAATCGCAAAGGTGGTATTTTCCTGGCCGAAGTTATTATTCGCCGAGAGCGACGGAGTATAGGTAGCCAGATCGGTAGCGTCTTTGATGTTCTTGTTGGACAATTGCTGCTGATTGAAAACGGTAATCGAAATCGGCACATCCTGCAGACGTTCTTCAACGCGCCGCGCGGTCACGATGATGGCGGCAGTGTCATCACCCGCACCAGGGCTGCCACCGGCAGGCGCGGCCTGCGCGTAGACTGCGGTCGGCGCCACAAAGGCCAGCGCCGTACCAATAGTCAGAATCAATTTTGACGTCCTCATTGCATCACTCCCTGCAATCGAAATATTGAACTGCATCAGGCACGATTGCCGTGCTCAGAAACTTGAAAATCAATGGGTAAGGTTAACACGGAAGCATGGTCTCGCTCGACTTTGCCTCACGCAACGGTCGATCGCCCAGCACCAAGCACCGCCACAACACCCTCCCCTTATCGCTCGGTTTCGTGACCGCTCGCGTTTTGCTGAACACTAGTTCGGAGAATTTTGCGCCGCTGGCAAGATGGGGCAAGATGGCGTGCGCGAAAACACCAGGAGTGAGGTAATATTGCAACATGCCGAGAATCCCCGTCGGGGCGACCGTCACAATATTACTGTTGCGCGCTAGAGCGGGCAGCGTGAAATGTGAATCACGCTGCCCGCTCTAAGTTTTTGTTGTCGCATCGTTTAATGCGAAAAAGCCGGTGCCCTCTTTTTGGCACGATGCTCCAGGCGCGGCTTCCATGTTCGCCACCTTCAGGCGCTCAACCTCGCAATTGCGCCAATATGAAACGGCGGCCTTACTCATCAGTAAGGCCGCCGTTCCTTTTTTCAGCGCGCGATTTCCGCTATTACTGGCCGAAATGCACCTTCAGCGTACCGCCGAACATGCGCGGCGCACCGACGCTTTCGACTTCGAAGCCCAGCGACGCCCCGCCCAGGCCCGCAGCATAGTTATAATAATGCCGATTGGTCAGATTGGTGACGAAGAAGCCCAGATCGAACGGCTTGCCGGCGACACCCACCCAATTGATGGTGGCCCCGATCAGCGTCAACGCCGGTAGCGTGCCAGCGGCGCGAATGGCTGCCGAATTGGCCAGGCTTGCCGCAGTTACCGGAGCCCCCGCTGGACCATCATTGCCCCGATCGATATAGTTGGACAACTCGCTGCTGCGATAGGTCACCGATCCGCCGACCGTCAGCTTGCCCCAGTCGCCCGGCGTCGGCAGCGTATAATCCGCTCCCACCACCAACTTGTTACGCGGCGATAATACCAAAGGATCGCCGACATTGAAGGACGCCTGGGTTTGGTAGTCGACGCTGGCTGCCGTCCCCAATACGGCGTCGATGCGGGTACGCAGGTACGTATAGCCGAGGGTCAGATCCAGCCCATGGAACGGGCTGAGTGAAGCCTCGACTTCGGCACCATAGATCTTCGACTTGCCGGCATTCAATGGCGCGGCGGTGTCAGCCAATCCTGCGGCCTGACCCACGGCGGTTGGCAAGAATCCAACCTGGATCTGCTGGTTGGTAAAGTTGTTATAGAACCCGGCTATGTTGAATGTACCGCGCACGGCCTCGACAAAGCTCGATTTCAAACCGACTTCGAACGTGTCCACCTTTTCCTGCTTGATGTAGTTGAGCGAAGAGTCGGGATTAGCGGCAGTTCCCCCGAAAGGAAGATCCGGAGCGATCACCGCAGCACGATAGCCGCGAGAGTAACTCCCGTAGATCAGGATATTGTGGCTCGGGGTGTAATCCAGATCGGCATGCCACGTCGGCGCGCTCGACTTTGTGGCATAATGGGTGAAACAATTGGGATAGGTTTCGACGGCCAAGTTCTCGCAACCGATAGCAGCTATCCCATAGGCCGGCGGTGTATCAAACTGATAGATCTCCTGCGTGCTGTTTACCGTCTCACGGTCCCAGGTATAGCGGAAGCCGGCCGTCGCCTTGAACTGATCGCTTAGCTTATAAGTACCTTGTCCATATAGACCAACGTCACGGTAAGAAGTCTTACCCACGGTATAGTTGATGCTGCCGACGTGAGCGAATGCTGCGGGAACGCCCAACGCTGCAAGCTGGCCACCGAAAGGATCGGTGCATTGAAAAGTGGCGGCATTGGTGCAGTTCACAAAGCCTGGGGATTGACTGCCCACCTCAGACAACGGGCTCACGCTTTCAAAATAAGCACCAGCCTGATAATTGAAGCGATTGTCACTGGTTGTGCCCTGAAAGCGCAGTTCATCGGTAAATGTGCTTTCATTGGCGATATCTCCCCCCGCAGGCGAGTTCGCTGTCTGAAAATCGGTATTATAAGTTCCACCGTTCACCGTAACTGGCCAGCTTGCACCGAAAATAGGATTGACGCCGGTCTGTTTGAGCTGCGCATAGCTGGCGATATTCTTGATCGTGATGTTATCCGTGGCTTTCCACGTCGTATTGTTGATTACCTGCCACTGCGTAGTAACCAGACCCGCATCGGCCTGCGCGTTCTCGACCGCGTAAAAATTTCCAGTCGCGTTCTGCCGTGCAAGCTGGGCAGCTGCGGCAGGCCCAAAGCCTGTACCAGGAGCGCCAAGCGTCTCATCGGCATCAGCCGCAGTCAACTTGTTCAAACCGCCGTGATCGCTGGAACGGTAGTAAGAAGCGATAATGTAGTTTTCGAGATTGGGCGTCAGATCGCCGACGATGCTGAGGCGCACCGCGGTGTAATCGACGTTATTGAAATCCTTCGGCCCAATGCCGCTGATGTTCTTCAGATAGCCGTCCTGCAACTGGCGATCGACCCCCAGACGCACCCGGAAGCTGTCCGACAACGGCGCGTTGATCACCGCCTGGATACGGCGCTGATTATAATTGCCGTAGCCTCCCATGACATAGCCTTCGAGCTTGTCAGTCGGCTTCTGCGGCACGAACAGCACAGCACCACCGGTGGTATTACGCCCAAACAGCGTTCCTTGCGGACCCTTCAAAACCTGCGTGTTTTGCAGGTCGAAAAAGTCGCCCGAGTTGGCCGAATCACCGACCGGTTGGCCATTCGAGCCACCGCGCGGCACGACGACGTCGCCGAAATAAGTGCCCACCGAGGGGCCCGTGCCGATGTCCTGGACGAAGCCACGAATCGCGAAGGTGGTGTTATCCTGGCCGAAGTTATTATCCGCCGATAGCGACGGCGTGTACGTGGCCAGATCGGTGGCGTCCTTGATATTCTTGTTGTTCAACTGCTGCTGATTGAACACGGTGATCGAGATCGGCACGTCCTGCAGACGTTCCTCGATGCGGCGTGCGGTGACGACGATGGCGGCAGTGTCGTCGCCTGCACCCGTGCTGCCACCGGCAGGCGCTGCCTGGGCGTAGACCGCGGTCGGCGCCACAAAGGCCAGCGCCGTACCAATGGTCAGAATTAATTTTGACGTCCTCATTGCATTTACTCCCTGCAATCGAAACTCTTGGGCAAAACCAGACAGCACGGCTATCGTGCCCAGACACATAAATAATTTGGAGGGGAAGGTTGACGCCGAGGCATGATCTCGCTCGACTTTGCCTTACGCCCGGGCTGATCGCTCAGCACCAGGCACCGCCACAACACTCTCCCGACATCGCTCGGTTTGATGACCGGTCGCGCCCTGCTGAACACTAGTTCGGGGATTTTTGCGGCGCTGGCAAGATGGGATGGGCGAAAACACCACGCATGATGCAATATGGCAACACTCCCGCACGGCCTAGTCGGGCGCACCCATCGAAATGTTATCACGGAGCGCTTCAACCTGAAGATGTTCCGATCAGAGCGGGCAGCTTGGTGCCTGAGCCGCGAACATGGCTCAAGCTTTTGTTATCACGCTATTTATGTGGAATGTGGTTGGCTGGGCAAAGGCGGGACGCTGCGCCTATGCTAGGTTCCAGCTTGAGCCGATCAACCTCGAAATCGCGCCAGTACGAAACGGCGGCCTTGCTCGCCAGCAAGGCCGCCGTTCCATTTTCAGCGGGTGATTTTCGTCATTACTGGCCGAAATGCACCTTGAGCGTGCCGCCGAACATGCGCGGAGCGCCGACGGTGGCGGTCTCAAAGCCCAGTGCCCCGCCCAGGCCGGCGGCATAGTTGTAATACTTCTTGTTGGTCAGATTGGTGACGAAGAAGCCCAGATCGAACGGCTTGCCGGCGACGCTTACCCAGGTACCACTGAGATCGACCAGCGTGAGCGCTGGCAGATAGCTAAAGGCAGCAATCGCGGGATCCGGATTGTTGCGATCGGCGAAGTTGGTCAGCTCGCTGCTGCGATAGGTGACCGAACCACCGATCGACATCTTACCCCATTCACTCGGCGTGGGCAGCGTGTAGGTCGCCCCCGCGACCAGCTTGTTCCGCGGCGACAACACTTCCGAATCACCAACATGGAATGCGGGAATCGTATCGTAAGCCGGATTAGTTGGCGCTGCCAAAACTTCATCGATCCGCGTCCGCAGATAGGTATAACCCAGGGTCAGTTCGAGGCCATGGATCGGACTTATCGCAGCTTCGATTTCGGCGCCATAGATTTTCGATTTACCGGCATTCACCGGCGCAGCGGTTTGCGCGAAGCCTGCTATCGTCGGACTGAAGCCCACCTGCAATTGCTGGTTGGAGAAATTGTTATAGAAGCCCGCCACGTTGAAAGTACCGTGAAGCGCGCCAGCAAAACTCGACTTCAGGCCGACTTCAAAGGCATCCACCTTCTCCGGCTTGATGTAATTCAAGGTCGTGTCCGGATTGGCTGCGGTGCCCGCTTCGGGGATGTTCGGCGCAATCGTCGAGGCGCGATAGCCCCGCGAATATTTCACATAAGCAAGCAGGTCGCGGGTCGGCGTATAATCGAAATCGATCAACCACGTCGGTTTTTGCGATTTTGTATAGTAATGTGTGAAGCATTTATTAGCCACAGTTGTGACAATGAAATTTTCGCAACTAACACTGGCGACACCATAAGTCGGAGCGGGATTGAGTAGGTATGAATATTGATTAGAATCAATGGCTTCATGATCCCAGGTATAGCGGAAGCCGCCGGTTACCTTGAATTGGTCGGTCAGCTTGTAAGTCGACTGGGCGTAGAGACCGACGTCGTGGAACGAGGTTTTGCCTACAGTATAGTTTATGTTACCAATGGGAGGAATGGCGGCAAGCACGCCAGGATAGACAAACCCAACTGGGATCCCCAACCCTGCAGCGATTGGCCCGGCAACACCGTAGGCAATATTGGGCCTATAGGGGTCCGTGCAGTTGAAGGTGGCACCATTGCCATCGGCGCAGCTCGCAAAGCCGGGCGATTGCGCCCCCACTTGCGACAGCGGGCTGACGATCTCGAGATAGGCACCGGTCTGATAGGTCAGGCGGTTATCGCTGCTATTGCCCTGGAAACGGAATTCTTCGGTGAAGGTGCTTTCATTCGCGGAGTCGAGGCCCGGAGGCGAAGCCGATTCCTCGAAATTGGAATTGTAAACCGTCCCACCCACCGGCACCTGCCAATTTATGCCGAAAATCGGACTGTTGCCCTGTTGCTTAAGCTGGGCGTAGCTGGCGATGTTTTTGATCGTCAGGGTATCGGTAGCTTTCCACGTCGTGGTATCGATGATCTGCCAGGTCGTGGTACGCAGTCCGGCATCGGGAAGCGGATTTTCGACGTTGTAAAAGTTTTTGCCCTGTTGCGCGATCTGCGCTGCGGCGAACCCGCCGAACGGCGCTCCGGCGGCGCTCGCGTCACCGGCGACGAGCTTGCCCAAAGCTCCCGTGTTGCTCGAGCGGCTGTACGAGGCGATGACATAGTTTTCGAGGTTCGGCGTCAGATCGCCGACCATGCTGAGGCGCACGGCGGTGGAATCGGTATTATCGAACCGGCTCGGGCCAATGCCGCTGACATTATGCAGATAGCCGTCCTGCAGCAGGCGATCGACACCCAGGCGGACGCGGAAGGTATCGGCCAGCGGCACGTTGATCACCGCCTGGATGTGGCGCTGGTTGTAATTGCCATAGCCGCCCATGACATAGCCTTCGAACTTGTCGGTCGGCTTCTGCGGTACGAAGATGACCGCGCCACCGGTGGTGTTATACCCGAACAGCGTGCCTTGCGGGCCCTTCAGCACCTCGACGTTCTGAAGGTCGAAGAAGTCGCCAGGGCCGGCGCTATCACCGATCGGCTGGCCGTTGCTGCCGCCGCGCGGCACGACGACATCGCCGAAATAAGTGCCCACCGATGGGGCAGTGCCGATATCCTGCGCAAAACCACGGATCGCGAAGCTGATATTGTCCTGGCCGAAGTTGTTGTTAGCCGCCAGCGACGGGGTATAGGTCGCCAGGTCGGTGGCGTCCTTCACGTTCTTGTCCGCCAATTGCTGCTGATTGAACACGGTGATCGAGATCGGCACGTCCTGCAGACGTTCCTCGACACGCCGCGCGGTCACGATAATCGCGCTGGTGTCGTCGCTCGCCCCGGTGGTTGCGGCCTGCGCATAAACCGTGGCTGGCGCGGCTGCGGACAGCACTGTCCCCAGAATCAGAATCAATTTGGACGTCCTCATGGCATTTCTCCCTGCAATCGAAACTTTTTGCCGCGAACGGCTTGTCTCAAAATCAATATGTGGAGGATGGCTGCCGCGGCCCACTTCAGCTGCGTGGCCGCGCTGTAATACAGCGCGACCGATCCGCCGCATCCTCCCGGAATCGTTACCGACTCTCGACTTGTCGATAACTGCTCGGTCAAACCGGCCAGCCTGACAAGCCGACGGCGCGGAAAAACCTCCCGACTGGGGCATTATTTCCACGCAGGCATAGCCACCCGTCGCGTGTGGACTAGCATGTGGCGGAGTTTGGTCAGGCCCGAGCGAGAAAGCGAAGCTGAACTCTATTCAACGATTGCTTTTGAGAGAGCGCGCGACGGCAATTTGTGTCGTGAACACAGGCAATCCAAAGCGCTTCCGCAAGAAGCGCATCTAAGTGCCTGACCCAAACTTTATTTCGAATAGTCGGTCCAGCCCGACATCAGCCGCACATCAGCGCGCCTAGGAAATCGGGTCGAATTCCAGATGCAGACTCTTCAACGCGCGCAAGATGTACGTCGGCTCATAGTCGAAATGCTGCGCCCCTTCCGGGCCATGATGCGCTTCCGACAAGCGGATATTGCCCATGCGCGCGAGCAGCCGCTCAATGCTGACGCTGACTTCCTTGCGCGCGAGCGGAGCGCCGATGCAGGTATGTGCACCGCGGCCAAAAGCGAGATGCTCCTTGGCGCGGGGGCGATCCATGTTGAATTCGCCCGGATTCTCGAAACGGCGCGGATCACGGTTTGCGGCCATATGCGAGAGCAGGATCGTGGTGCCGGCCTTGATCTCGACCCCGCCCAACGTCACGCTCTTCTGACACATCCGTCCGCCGCTTTTGACCGATCCGTCGAAGCGCAGGATTTCCTCCATGAAATCGCCGATCCGCTTGGGGTTCGCGCGCAACTCCTGCTGAATGTCGGGGCGGGTCGCGATCACCCGGAAACTATTGGCGAGCAACCGATTGGTGGTGTCCTGCCCGGCGCCGAACAGGAAACCGGCGAGCGCGGTGAGATCGATTGCCGACGGCTTGGTGCCATCGGGATAGCGCGCCAACGCCAATTCGGTGAGGATGTCGGACGGCGGCGCGATCCGCAGCACTTTCTGCCCGAAGCGCATCACCGGATGCTGCAGCACGCGGCGTTTGGCGATGTAGCCGAACAGGGTCTTGCCCACCTCGACGATCGGATTCTTCATCATGTCTTCAGGCGTTGCTCCCATTTCGGCAGGGACTGCGCCATCGAGCAGCTTACGGAAACGCCGCCGCCCGTCGTCGGGCACACCAAGCAGATCCGCGATAATCAGTGTGGCATAGGGGCAACCATATTGGCCGACGAGTTCGACCTTGCCGTCCCTGGCAAACTCATCGATCAGGCTGTCCGAAGTGGCGCGCAGGCTGGTTTCCAGCGCTTTCAATCGGCTGGGCGTAAACAGCGTGGCGATGATCGAGCGCAGGTTGAGGTGCCGCTCGCCGCTTTCGGTCACGATCTGGTCAGCGAAGGGCATCTTGGGCCGCGCGGCTTCGAGTTGTGCGGTGATATCGTCGCCATTCGCTGCGAACGGCAGGTCGGGGATCGGGCCGGTGACCGCGTTGATGCTGGAAAAATGCTCGGTATCGAGCATCACCTGCACCGTTTCCTCATAGCCGGTGACGGCCACGACATTGCGGTGCGGCAATCGGGTGACCGGCCCCTGGTTGCGCAGGAAGTCGAAGTAGGTGTGCGGATCTTCAACGAGATCGACGTCGCTGTAGAAATCGGCTTGGGCAAAAGACGTCATCGCCGCGCTCCAACTATATGATACTTTCTGTATCATATAGTTGGAGCGCGGCTCTGATGTCAATCAGCGCCGGCAGCGCGCAAGGATACCCTCTTATCGTCTTCCCGGACTTGATTCGGGATTAGGCTTTCTTGTGCGGGCACCTTGGAGAAAAAGCGAGCAATCCTGGCCTTCTTCGCTCCTGAATTACCCACCTTCTCTGCCACAGGAGCCTGGCCCCGGGTCAAGCCCGGGGCGACGAAA
>JAMFSI010000075.1 GCA_026225215.1 Sphingomonas palustris
CGGCAGGATCAAGGACTGGCGGCGCGTCGCCACACGCTACGACCGGTGCGCGCACACCTTCATGTCCGCCATCTCCATCGCCGCAACCCTCTGCTATTGGTTGTGATCAACGAGTCCTGACCCTAGGTTCGCCTGAACTGGCAAAGCTGCCAAACCGACAAGAACAGCACCGAGATAAAAGGGCATTGCTCGGTCCCATTTCAACGAGATTACGCCGAGCGCAAATAAGCCCAAAAAAGCGATATGAAGAAAGGCGAAGGCGCTCCGAATCCAGCCATGGGCTGGGCCAGTGCAGAAGATCGAAATCTCAGGATGGCTGCCTAAGCTAATGCCAAGCGTAACGAGCTGACAAATCAGCATCAAGACGACGAGTAGTACTGCTGTGAGGGATTTACGCGGAACGATCATTTGATCCCCCTACCACTGTGCCCGCACGATGTCTGCTTTCCACCCCATCTCGGTCATTACGGTATCGGGAAAGGTGGGTACCAAGTGTCAGATTTCCACCACTAGCAGCTTCCACCACGGTTCATTCGTGGCGAAGACCTCGATCCGCGCAGCGGGGTAGGGCCGGTCGAACTGCCCGAGAATGTGCAGGGCACCGTCAACCTCTCATCCGGTTAAGGCGTTATAACTATCCTCGCTTCACAACCCGATAGTTGATTTGCAGCGTGCTATCACGAGAACCATCATCAAGCCTTTCCGAGGAAGGCTTGGTTTTCCACTAACCCATTGAAAAAATGGTGCCGCTTAGGTGATTCGAACACCTGACCCCATCATTACGAATGATGTGCTCTACCGACTGAGCTAAAGCGGCTCCCTTCGCATCCTGCGCCGGGCAGGCCGCGCGTTTACGCAGCGATGCTCCGCGACGCAAGGGCAATTGCCTTTCCCCCGAAAGGGGAAAGGCAATTGCGGATCAATCCACCACGTCCGAGGCCGCCAGCACCGCCAGCGTCAGCACATCGGGAGCGATCGCGGTCATCGGCACGATCTGCACCGGCTTTTCCATGCCGATCAGCATCGGGCCGATCGTGGTGTTACCGCCGAGTTCCTTGAGCAGCTTGGCCGAAATATTCGCCGATTGCAGCCCCGGCATGACCAGCACATTGGCCGGCGCCGACAAGCGGCAGAACGGGTAATAGGCCATCACCTTGGGATTGAGCGCGGCGTCGGGGGCCATATCACCTTCATATTCGAAGCCGAGATTGCTCTCGCCATCGAGAATCGCCACCGCCTCGCGGATATTATCCAGCCATTTGCCCGCCGGGTTGCCGAATGTGGAATAGGACAGGAAGGCGACACGCGGCTCATGGCCAAGGCGGCGCGCCACGGCGGCGGTCTCCTTGGCGATGACCACCAGTTGCTCGGCATTTGGTCGCTCGTTGACCGTGGTATCGGCGAGAAAGGCGGTGCTGGCCTTGCCGACCATCAAATGAATGCCGAAGGCGAGACGACCGGGCTTGGGGTCCAGCACCCGACGCACTTCCTTCAGGGTCTGGCCGAAGGGGCGGGTTGCGCCCGTCACCAGCGCATCGCCCAGGCCCAGCTTGAGCATGGCCGAGGCGAAGACATTGCGATCCTGATTGATCATGCGGCGGATGTCACGCTGCAGATAGCCGCGCCGCTGCAACCGGCCATACAGCAGATCGACCATCGCATCGACATGGCTCGAATTGGCCGAATTGTGGATCTCGTAGCTCTTGGGTTGGCTGACCCCCAGCTCGGCCAGCTTGTCGATCACCGCCTGCTCGCGACCGACCAGCACCGGCTCGCCATAGCCGAAATCGCGGAACTGGATGGCGGCGCGCAGCACCACCTCGTTTTCGGCCTCGGCAAAGATCACCCGCTTGGGGCTTTGCTTGACCTGAGCATAGACGTTGGTCAGCACCGAAGTCGTCGGGTTGAGCCGCGCCTTCAGACTGTGGCGATAATCGTCCATGTCGGTGATCGGCTTCTGCGCCACCCCCGAATCCATCGCTGCCTGGGCGACGGCGGACGACACCACTTCCATCAGCCGGGGATCGAACGGCGCGGGAATGATGTAGTCGCGGCCGAATTGCTGGTTCTTGCCATAGGCCGCCGCCACTTCCTCGGGCACCTGCTCGCGGGCGAGTTCGGCGATCGCGCGCGCGGCGGCGATCTTCATTTCCTCATTGATCGCGGTGGCGCGCACATCGAGCGCACCGCGGAAGATGAAGGGGAAGCCGAGGACATTGTTGACCTGGTTGGGATAATCCGAACGACCGGTGGCGACGATGGCATCGGGCCGCACCGCCATCGCCTCGGGCGGGGTGATCTCGGGATCGGGATTGGCCATCGCGAAGATGATCGGGTGCTCGGCCATGGTCTTCACCATGTCCTGCGTCACCGCGCCGGCCTTCGACAGGCCGAGGAAGATATCGGCGCCGCGAATCGCATCGGCCAGCGTGCGATCCTCGGTTTCGATGGCGTGGGCTGACTTGAACTGGTCGATGCCGGCGCGGCCCTTGTAGATCACGCCCTTGCTGTCGCACATGGTGACGTTTTCGTGCGGCACGCCCATCGATTTGATCAGCGAGGTGCAGGCGATGGCGCTGGCGCCGGCGCCGTTGACCACCATCTTGACGTCCGAAAATTTACGTCCGGTGAGGAAGCAGGCGTTGAGCAGGCCGGCGGCGGCGATGATCGCGGTGCCGTGCTGATCGTCGTGCATCACCGGAATCTTCATGCGTTCGCGCAGCGTTTGCTCGATGATGAAGCACTCGGGCGCCTTGATATCTTCCAGATTGATGCCGCCGAAGCTCGGCTCCATCATCGCTACCGCCTCGATGATCGCCTGAGGGTCTTCGCTGTTCAGTTCGATGTCGATCGAATCGATGTCGGCAAAACGCTTGAACAGGGCCGCCTTGCCTTCCATCACCGGCTTCGCGGCGAGCGCGCCGAGATTGCCCATGCCGAGGATCGCGGTGCCATTGGTGATCACCGCGACCAGATTGCCCTTGGCGGTGTAATCGTAAGCGGTGGCCGGATCGTCGGCGATGGCCTGAACCGGCACGGCGACGCCCGGTGAATAGGCCAGGCTGAGGTCGCGCTGGGTCGCCATCGGCTTGGAGGCGATGATCTCGATTTTGCCCGGGCGGATCGTGCTGTGGTAAAACAGCGCCTCGCGCTCAGTGAAACGGACGTTGCTTTCCTCGGACACAGATTTCTCCCCTGCCTGTCGCATCCCCCTAACCAATGTCGAAGCGACGGGATAGGGGAAAGCTGGTCCTGGCGCATTCCGATTTGCAGTTTCTGCGGCTAATCACGCCGAATGTCCGAATCTCCTTCACCGATGATGGTGCAATATCACGCGTTGAAGGCACAGGCCGGCGATTGTCTGTTATTTTATCGCATGGGCGACTTCTTCGAACTATTCTTCGACGATGCCCGGCAAGCCGCGCAAGTGCTCGATATTGCCCTGACCAGCCGGGGTGAACACGGCGGCGCACCGATCCCGATGTGCGGCGTCCCGGTGCATGCTGCCGAGGCTTATCTCGCCCGGCTGATCCGCGCCGGTCACCGCGTCGCCATTGCCGAGCAGATCGAGAGCCCGGCCGAGGCACGCAAGCGGGCCGGATCGAAAGCGCTGGTCGCGCGCGATATCGTGCGCTTTGTCACCGCCGGCACGCTGACCGAGGAAGCGCTGCTCGAGCCGCGCCGCGCCAATGTGCTGGTCGCGCTATGCGAATTGCGCGGCGTGATCGGCATCGCCTCCTGCGATATCTCCACCGGGCGCATGGAGCTGGAGGAATGCCCGCTCGACGCCATGGGCGCCGCCTTGGCCCGGTTGGGCGCGAGCGAATGCGTCGTGCCCGAAGGCTGGGCCGACTCGCCCGCCGATGCCGCCACGCGTCCGGCGCGCGATTTTGCCAGTGATGCCGGCGAGGCGCGGCTGACGGCGCTGCATGGTGTCGCCACGCTAGATGGCTTCGGCAGCTTTACGCGCGCGATGCTGGCGGCGGCGAGCGGGCTGATCGCCTATCTCGATCATGCCGGGCGCGGCAAGCTGCCGTTGCTGCTGCCACCGGTCGCGCGCCGCGGCGAGGCGCAGCTGGCGATGGACGAGGCGACGCGGGGGAGCCTGGAAATCCTCGTCTCCCAGCAAGGCGGGCGTCGGGGCAGTTTGATCGAGGCCGTGGACCGCTGCGTCACCGGGGCCGGTGCGCGCCAACTGGCCGAGGATTTGTCCGCGCCGCTGACCGATCAGGCCGAGATCAACGCGCGGCTGGCGCTGGTGCAGTGGCTGCACGACGACGCGTTGCGCCGTGACGATCTGCGCGCGGGCCTGCGGGCGCTGCCCGACGTCGGTCGCGCGTTGGGCCGGGTCGTGGCCGGGCGCGGATCGCCGCGCGATCTCGGCCAGCTGCGTGATGGCCTTGGCGGTGCGCTGCGGCTGGGCGGTGTCTTGGCGAAACTCCCTGACCGGCCCGCCTTGCTCGATGCACTCTTGCCCGCGCTGGGTGGGCCCATTGGCCCAGGTTGGGGCGCGCTGGTCGATCTTTATGCTCGCGCACTCGTGGCTGCGCCGAACACCGATCGCGTGGCGGGGGGCTTCATTGCCGAGGGCTATGACGCCGCGCTGGATGAATTGCGCCGCATCGCGGGGAATTCGCGCCGCGCCATCGCTGCATTGGAAACGAAATATCGCGATGAAACCGGCGTCTCCGCGCTCAAAATCCGCCACAACGGCGTGCTTGGCTATTTCATCGAGGTGCCGGCCAAGCACGCCGACCGGCTGATGGCGGGGGACAGCGGCTTTTCGCACCGCCAGACCATGGCCGGGGCGGTGCGGTTCAACGCGCTGGCGCTGCATGAGGAGGCCAGCCGCATCGCTGAAGCCGGCGGCCACGCGCTTGCCGCCGAAGAAGCGCATTTCGAAGAGTTGACCGAAGCCGCCATCGCTCTGCGCCAGATCATCGCCGCCACCGCCGCTGCCTTGGCGCGCCTCGACGTCGCCGCCGGTCAGGCCGAGCGCGCGGCCGAAGGCAATTGGTGCCGCCCGGTGATCACCGATGAGCCGGTGCTGGCGATCGAGGGTGGCCGCCACCCGGTGGTCGAAGCCGCGCTGGCGGCGAAAGCCGAGCGCTTCATCGCCAATGATTGCCGGCTCGCTCCTGCTGATCGGCTGTGGCTCGTCGGCGGCCCGAACATGGGCGGTAAATCGACGTTTCTGCGGCAGAATGCGCTGATCGTATTGCTGGCCCAGTCGGGCGGCTTCGTGCCCGCCGAGGCGGCGACGATCGGTCTGGTCGATCGACTGTTCAGCCGGGTCGGCGCTTCCGACAATCTCGCCCGTGGGCGCTCGACCTTCATGGTCGAGATGGTCGAAACCGCCGCGATCCTGGCACAGGCGACGCCACGCAGTTTCGTCATTCTCGATGAGGTCGGGCGCGGCACCTCGACGTATGATGGGCTGGCGCTGGCCTGGGCGGTGGTCGAGGCCGTCCATGGCAACAACCGCTGCCGCTGCCTCTTTGCCACCCATTACCACGAGCTGTCGCGGCTGGCCGATAGCTGCGAAGCGCTGAGCCTGCATCATGTCCGCGCCCGCGAATGGCAAGGCGAACTGGTGCTGCTCCATGAGCTGGCGCGCGGCCCGGCAGAGAGCAGCTATGGGCTGGCGGTCGCACGACTCGCCGGGGTGCCGGCTGCGGTGGTGGCGCGGGCCAAATCGGTGCTGCAACGCCTGGAAAAAGGCCGCGCGGAAACCGGTGGTCTCGCTGCCGGGCTGGGCGATCTGCCGTTATTCGCCGCCGCGCTCGAACAGCCGGTGCCTAAGCGCGATGTCCTGCGCGACCGCCTGCAGTCCATCGACGCCGATACTCTTTCACCGCGCGAGGCGCTCGACTTGGTCTACGAACTGAAACGGCTGGCTCCTGAATCGACAGACTGATACCAAATTGTGCTGGTCGGACACTCTAACACCCTTTTCCGTCCGTCCTGAGCTTGTCGAAGGATTGCTTTTCTTTTCTGTGCCTTACAGCAAGAACGAGGCAGCGCTTCGACAAACTCAGCATCCAGTTTGGGATGAGCCAGCTTGGCCCATAATTCCTTAACCCTGCCCGCTTATCATCAGTGCCATGTTTATCGGGCCCAAGATGAGTACGGTCTTCACCAGCCGATGGAAGGCACTGGCCTGGTCCGCCGGTGTGCTGGTCACCGCCTATTGCTCGGTGCCGTCGCAAGAAGATCAGGATGAAGGCAAAAACCCCGCCGCCGATGCCGCAGTGTCGGCTGTAACCGGGCTGATGGGTAGCGGATCGGGCGCGCAGGCCGATAGCCACGTTTCACCCTGGGCGTTGACCACGCCTACCCCTAAGCCCACCCCTTAGATTTTCAGGCGATCCGACTCGCCCCCGGCACCCACAGCACATCGTCCGCGCCATTGGCGTTCAGCGCCCGGGCCAGCACGAACAGATAATCCGATAAGCGATTGATATAAGCCAGCGCCGAAGGGTTGACCGGATGGCTCGCGGCGAGCGCAACGATCGCACGCTCGGCCTGGCGGGTCGATGCCCGTGCCACATGCGCCCGCGCCGCCGCCTCGCTGCCGCCCGGCAGGATAAAGCTGGTGAGCGGCGCGAGATCGGCGTTCACCGCATCGATCGCTGCTTCCAACCAATCGACTTGTGACGGGACGATGCGCAGCACCATGGCCGATGGCGCGAAATCCTCACCCGGCGTGGCGAGATCGGCGCCGAGGTCGAACATATCGTTCTGAATACGGCTGATCGCGGCGGCGTGCGAGGTGCCATTCAACACCACTGCCGCCAAGCCGATGGCGCAATTGGTTTCATCCACCGCGCCGATCGCCGCCATGCGCGGATCATGCTTGGCGACGCGCGCGCCATCGACCAACCCGGTGGTGCCCGCATCGCCGGTGCGGGTGTAAATCTTGTTCAGCTTGACCATGGGATGCCCCGAAAAGAAAGAATTCTTGGGGCCCCAAATATCTCTGAGCACCCCCAAACCCCATTACGTCTCCCGGCGCCAGGTCGCGCCCGAGGCGCTAGTGGTGGCTGACCGCCAGCAGAAACGCGATCGCCACGACTGCCATCGCCTGATATTTGATGCGCGCGAACATCATCTTGTTCTGCTTTAACTGCATCGGCGAAGGCCCGGTGCTGGGATCGTGTTCCAGATCCTCGCGCGTGCTTTGCATAAAGGCGACGATGCCGCGTATCAGGCTGACGACCGTCAGGATCACCAGCACGACGATAATAGGGACGAGAATATAAGCCATCGCGCTATTCTACGCCTCGCCCCAATGAAATACCAGCAGGGAAGCAGCCGGCGCGCAAGGCGTTCGCCAGCGCCGCGCCATCCTCCCCCGCCCGGCGGCGATCGGCCAGCGCGGACGAACCGCGCCGCTTGGCGAGCTTGCGGCCATCACCCTCGACCAGCAGCGCATGATGGTGCCAGCGCGGCACCGGCAGCGTCAGCAACGCCTGCAACAAGCGATGCACATGGGTCGCCGCGAACAGATCGGCGCCGCGCGTCACCAGCGTGATGCCCTGCGCGGCATCGTCGAGTGTGGCGGCCAGGTGATAGCTCGCCGGCGCTTCCTTGCGCAGCAGCACGACATCGCCGAAAATTTCCGGCGTGGCGCGCTGCGGTCCGGCCAACGCATCCTCCCACGCCAGCGGGCCGGCCATGGCCACCGCGCGCGCCATGTCGAGCCGCCAGGCCGCGCCTTCGGGATCGACGTCGCGGTGCCGGCATATGCCCGGATAGACCGGACCATCGGGGCCCTGACAGGTGGCGGCGGCGGCGATCTGGGCGCGGGTGCAATGGCAGGGATATAGCAGCCCCATCGCCTTCAGCGCCGCCGCCGCCTCTTCATAATGGGCCATCCGCGCCGATTGCAGCACCACCGGCCCGTCATGCGCCAGCCCCAGCCACGCCAGGTCTTGCAGCATTTCCTCGGTTAGCTCGGACCGGCTGCGCGAGGCGTCGATATCCTCGATCCGCAACAGGAACTCGCCTCCGGCACCGCGCGCGCCATCATGCGCGACGATGGCCGAGTAAGCATGGCCGAGATGAAGCGAGCCATTGGGGCTGGGGGCGAAGCGGGTGCGGATCACGTGTCCGACATAGACGAGGAAATGCGCCAGCGCAGCCATTCCGCCAATTGTGGATTTTGGAACCGCCATCTTGACGGCGCCGCCTTTGGCGTGTTCTTTCCTCGGCGCATGGATTGTCGTCAAACCGTCACTTGCCGTTGCCACTGGAGACTATGCTCAAGGCAGAGCTGATAGAGCGCGCGGCTGAGGGTCGCAGCGCGGGGCAAAGCGGCCATCACGGCGGCTCGACGCGGCATTTGGACAATTGCCCGGCGCTGGTGTTGAATGCCGATTACACCCCGCTCTCCTATTATCCGCTCAGCCTGTGGCCGTGGCAAACCGCGATCAAAGCGGTGTTTCTGGAACGGGTGGACATCGTCGCCAGCTACGACCGCGAAGTGCATTCGCCCAATCTGCAAATGCAATTGCCCTCGGTCATCGCGCTGCGGCAATTCGTCAAGCCATCGGAATTCCCGGCGTTTACGCGCTTCAATCTGTTTCTGCGCGACCGCTTTGCCTGCCAATATTGTGGATCGCCGCAGCAATTGACCTTCGATCATGTGATCCCGCGACGGCTGGGCGGTCGCACCAGTTGGGAAAATGTCGCCACGGCTTGCGCGCCTTGCAATATGCGCAAGGGTGGCCGCACGCCCAAGCAGGCGAAAATGCCGCTGCTGGTCGAGCCGATCCGCCCGACCAACTGGCAATTGCAGGAGCGCGGTCGCGCCTTTCCGCCGGGCCACCTCCACGAAACCTGGCGGGACTGGTTGTATTGGGACGTTGAACTCGACCCCTAAGCGGAGTTCAACGATCCGGGATCGTCCAATCTACCCGGCTTTGATAGCTTCCCATCGCCAATGCGCCGGTATCATCGCTGGCCGGTTTGAACATCGCGCGCTTCATAACCAGCTGACAAGTCGCCGCATCGAGCCGGGGGTGGCCGCTGGAACTGGTGATCGTGCAGCTTTGCGGACGACCATCGCGCCCGATCGTCAGATGAAAACCGGTGACGCCGGCATTACCCTCGCGCAAATCCTGGGCAGGATAATCCACGGGTGAAATCCAGTCGCTCGGGTGGCCGCGCGGCACCACTCCATGGGGGGAGAAGCGGGGCGTCGGGGACGGCGTTGGCGTGGGCAGCACCTCGCCGATCGCACCTGAAGTGGGGCCGTCCGTGACAAACGGGCTCGGCAAAGGAGAGGGCGGGTCGAGCGGCAAAAGTGGCAATTGCGGGATGGGGTCGTCGTGGGCAATCGGACGCGCCGGAATATGGGGGCTGGGAATCGCGGTTGGGGGCGTCACCGGCACCGTGATCGGGACGTCATGCGCGGTCAGGGGGCGTGGCGGCTCGATCATGGTCACGACGCCAGCCAGTCCGGTGACCAGCATATAAAAGGCGCCGGCGTGGAGCACTGCAACGCTGGCCAATATCGCGATCCGCCGCCGATTGTCTTGCGGGGCGATATTCCGAGAGCCGACGGTCTGTGCGTCAAACATCTGCGGGCCAAAAGTCTGCGGGGAAGCATAGCTCATAACATCTCTCCTGCGCTTGACCCCATCGTCCCATAACGCGGAGTCGTTTATTGAGAGATGTTGTAACATTCCTTTTTGGGAGAGAAAGGAAATAAAACTAAGGAATGCAAGCAATTACTAAGGATCGTTAGCTTCTGGCAAGCCGGCGTCTGCTCTTCCGAGCTAGGCCATGCTCGACAGCAGCTTCTCTCGCCGACGCTGCACCGAACTGCCCAGCCCGATCGCCTCGCGATATTTCGCCACGGTGCGGCGGGCGAGATCGAAGCCTTTTTCGCTCAACATCTCCATCAGCGTATCGTCCGAGAGGATCGACCGGGGATCTTCGGCATCGATCAGCCGGCGGATCGCCGCTTTCACTGCTTCGGCCGAGGCCGGCCCTTCGCCTGCGGCCGAGGAAGCGACGCCCGAGGTGAAGAAATATTTGAGTTCGTAAGTGCCGCGTTCGCACATCAGATATTTATTCGAGGTCACCCGGCTGACGGTCGATTCGTGCATGCCGATGGCGTCGGCAACCGCGCGCAGGGTGAGCGGCTTGAGTTGAGCGACGCCATGGCGGAAAAATCCGTCCTGCTGACGGACCAGTTCCTCGGCGACCTTGAGGATCGTTTTCTGGCGCTGGTCGAGGGCCTTGACCAGCCAATTGGCGTCGGCGAGTTTCTCCGACAGCCAGCCGCGCGCAGATTTTTCTGCGCTGGCGCCGCGCATTTCAAGATAATAGCTGCGATTGACGATCAGCCGGGGCAGCGTCGCCTGATTGATCGCGATATTCCAGCCATCCGCGCTGGCGGTGAGCAGGATATCGGGCACCACCGGTTCACCGCCGCCGCCGCCGAATTTCAGCCCCGGCTTGGGATCGTAGCGGCGCAATTCGGCGAGCATATCGCCGAGATCCTCGCGATCGACGCCGCAGATCCGCCGCAACCGCGCAAAGTCACCGCGCGCGACCAGTTCGAGATTGTCGAGCAGCCGGGCCATCGCCGGATCGTAGCGATCGGCCTCGCGCGCTTGCAGGGCGATGCATTCCGACAGCGAGCGGGCGCCGACGCCGGTAGGGTCCAGGGTGTGGACCAGCGCCAGTGCGCCTTCGGCCTCGGCGAGCGGGATCGCCAGATCGTCGGCGAATTCATGCAGGCTGACGGTGAGATAACCGGCTTCGTCTAGCCGATCGATCAGACCGCGCGCCAGGAAAATCTGGCGCAAATCTCGCCCCGCTGCGCCGATCTGGGCATGGAGATGTTCGGACAGGGTAGTGCTGGCCGACGCACGATCGTCGATATCGGGCGCATCGCCCGATGCGCTGATCCGGGCCTCACCCTCGAAGGCCCCATCGAATTCGGGGCCGCCAAAGCCTCCGGCGTCAGTATCATTGGCACCGCCGGCTGCATCCCCGGTGTCTCGGTCGGTATCCAAAGCGCTGGCATCGATGTCCAACGGCCGGTCGTCGGCCGCCCGGCCTTCGCCGATCAGCTGATCGACAGGCGAATGTTCGAGCGATGTGCGGCGCTGATCGGGTTCCGGGCTCGGGGCGATTGGTGCCGTGTCGCCGATTTCGAGCAGTGGATTGCTTTCGATCGCCTCGCCGATGAAAGCTTCGATTTCGAGGTTCGACAGCGCCAGCAGTTTGATCGCCTGCTGCAATTGCGGCGTCATCACCAGTGACTGGGTCTGCCGGATATCCAGCCGAGGCCCTAGCGCCATGGCTTAGCTCAGCTCCGCTTCGCTGGTATTTATCTGATCCGAAACTTCGTTTCGGATAGTCGGTACCGGCCCGCTCCCCCTGCCAAACCACTCCACGGGTATCCTGTAAGGGGTGGTTGGGCTGGGGGAGCGGGCCGGTACCGACTTC
>JAMFSI010000076.1 GCA_026225215.1 Sphingomonas palustris
TGGCTTTGAGGATCTTGGCAACCGCCAGCGGCTCGACCACATCCTCGGTGGTGACCAGGATCGCCCGATCGGCGCCCATCGCCAGCGCCGTGCGCAGCGTTTCCTGGGCTTTAGCCGGGCCGACCGATACCGCGATCACCTCAGTGGCGACACCCTTCTCGCGCAGGCGAATGGCCTCCTCGACGGCGATCTCGTCGAACGGATTCATGCTCATCTTGACGTTGGCCAGATCGACACCGGTGCCATCGGACTTGACCCGCGGCTTGACGTTATAATCGATCACCCGCTTAACGGGCACGATGATCTTCATGCAGGCGATCCTTCCTGTAGCAGGCTAGTCTGGCATTCCGCTGCCGATTTAGCCGAACGATTAAATGATTCGAAAAACGCCTTTGCGCTGGTTTATCGTAAGGTCAAGTCTCAAGGTTTTTAGGTGGAAGGTGCGAGGGGCGTTTATATCGGACGCCCTTTGCAGGCAAAGGGCTTTGGCCCCTCGCGCTCCCCGTCATTAGCTTTGTCGCGCACTGTTCGTCGGTTGTGCTTCGCCACGAAGCGGCTTTAATGCCTGCGGCGCAGCGGCGTTGCGCTAAAACTCGATCGACGCGCAACGCAGACAATTAACGGGGTCTGGGGCCCAAGGCCCCAGAAAACTTCCCTAAAACCCTCAAGCCTGCAGCTTCTTAACCTCAGCAACGATCTTCTTCGCAGCATCGCCCAGATCGGATGCCGAAACGATCGGCAGGCCCGAGCCTTCGAGAATCTGCTTGCCCAGATCGACGTTGGTGCCTTCCAGGCGCACCACCAGCGGCACCGACAGATTCACTTCCTTGGCCGCCGCGACGATGCCCTCGGCAATGATGTCGCACTTCATGATGCCGCCGAAGATATTGACGAGAATGCCCTTCACCGCCGGGTCGGAGAGAATGATCTTGAACGCCGCGGTGACCTTTTCCTTATTGGCGCCGCCGCCGACGTCGAGGAAATTGGCCGGGAACATGCCGTTGAGCTTGATGATGTCCATCGTCGCCATGGCGAGGCCGGCGCCGTTGACCATGCAGCCGATGTCGCCATCGAGCTTGATATAGGCGAGGTCGTATTTCGAGGCTTCGATCTCGGCGGGGTCTTCTTCGGTCTCGTCGCGCAGTTCCACGACATCTGGGTGACGATAGAGCGCATTCGAATCGAAGCTCATCTTGGTGTCGAGCACCAGCAGCTTGCCGTCTTTCGATTCGACCAGCGGGTTGATCTCGAGCATGGCGGCATCCTTGGCGACGAAGGCATCGAAGATCTGCCGGGTCAGGATCTGCGCCTGCTTGTTGAGATCGCCCTTGAGCTTCAGCGCGAAAGCCACCGCGCGACCGTGATGCGGCTGGAAGCCGGTCGCGGGATCGATGGTGATGGTGGTGATCTTCTCGGGAGTGGAATGCGCCACTTCCTCGATGTCGATGCCGCCTTCGGTCGAGACGATGATGGCAATGCGACCGCTTTTGCGATCGACCAGCATCGACAGGTAATATTCCTTGGCGATATCGACGCCATCGGTGACGTAAAGCCGGTTCACTTGCTTGCCGTGCTCGCCGGTCTGGATCGTCACCAGCGTATTGCCGAGCATCTCCCGGGCGTGTTCCTCGACTTCTGCGAGCGACTTCGCCAGCCGCACGCCGCCCTTGGCATCGGCGCCCAATTCCTTGAACTTGCCCTTGCCACGTCCACCGGCGTGGATCTGCGCCTTCACCACGTAGAGCGGCCCGGGCAGCTGCTTCGCGCCGGCCACGGCTTCCTCCACGCTCAGCGCGGCATAGCCTGCAGGAATGGCGGCGCCGAATTTCGCGAGCAATTCCTTGCCCTGGTATTCATGGATGTTCATGGCAGAATCCCGTGCTGCTGGGGAGGAAAAGCGATGGTGCGCTGCCGCATAGGCTATCGCTCACGGCTTGAAAAGTCCCTGCCGCAGGGCCATTGCAGTTTTATGAACGCCTCTTAAGAATGGTTCGCATTAACCTATGATCGATCGCTCCCGCCTTGAATTGATCGTCCGCGAGGCCGGGCAAATCGCCATGGCAAGCTGGCCAGGCGCAGGCCATGCGCTGGAGGTGTGGGAGAAGAGCCCTAACAACCCGGTTTGCGCCGCCGATATCGAAGTGAACCAGTTCCTGAAGGCCGAGCTGACGCAATTGCTGCCGGTGGCGGGATGGCTTTCCGAGGAAACCGTCGATGCCCCGGAGCGGCTTTCCGGCGATCTGCTGTGGCTGGTCGATCCGATCGACGGCACCCGCGATTTTATCCGCGGCCGCGCCGGCTGGGCGATATCGGTGGCGCTGGTCAGCGCGGGTCGGCCCTTGCTGGGCTATCTCGATGCCCCGGCGCGCGGCGAATTCTGGCATGCCCAAGCCGGCCAGGGGAGTTGGCGCAATGGTGAAAAGCTGACGGCGAGCAGCCGAACGAGCCTGCCTGGCGCGCGCGTGCCCGCCCGCATTACCAGCCCGGAGGATGCCGACCTGGTGCTGGTGGATCAGCCCAACAGCATCGCCCTGCGCATCGCCATGGTCGCCGCCGACACCGCCGATCTCGTCGCCACGCTGCGCTGGGGTTGGGAATGGGACATCGGCGCCGCCGCGCTCATAGCCCGCGAAGCCGGCGCGACGGTGACCGATGCCTTCGGCCAGCCACTCAATTACAATAAGCGCGACCCGCGTGCCTTCGGCGTACTCGTCACCGCGCCGGCGATCCATCAAGCGGCGATTGCGCGCCTGGCGGACCGGGCGCGGAAATTGGCTGGGTAACGGGTCGCGATGCGCAATTCAGGTTAGCTTTACCGAGCGCCGCCGGAATGCGGACGCGGCGCGCCTTGAGATCACTGCCCCTCCGCCGCCCTCGCCGCGCGCACCTGATCCTCCGAGATCGGGACGATCTTGATTTCCACGCGGCGATTCCTGGCACGCCCCTCGGGGGTGGCGTTGTCGGCGACCGGGATCGTCGAGCCGAAGCCCTGGGTGCGCAGCCTGGCCGCCGCGACCCCGTGGATGGTCATGTAATCCCCCACCGTGCGCGCCCGGTTTTCCGACAACACCTGGTTGTGCTGCGGGGTGCCGGTCGAATCGGCATGGCCGTAGATATCGATCAGGCTGTTGGGATATTGGTTCAGGCTGTGAGCGATCTGGTCCAGCGTCGGGCGAAAAGTGGGATTGAGTTGATAGCTGTCGCTATCGAAAGTCACGCCATCGGGCAGATTGACCAGGATCGCCTTGCCATTGTCGGTGGTGGTCACATCGACGCCGGTGCCCTCGGTCTTTTCCTTAAGCTCCTTGATCTGCTTGTCCATGGTATAGCCGATTGCCCCGCCGGCGATGCCGCCTATCCCTGCACCGATGATGCGCCCAGTCGCTCCGCCGATCAGTCCGCCCAGCAAGATTCCGCCCACGACCCCCGCGCCAACGCCGATCGCGGTGCGCGATATGACCTTATGCCCGGTGTTGGGATCGGTGACACAGCCCGAGGTGGTGAGCAGTGAAACGGCCGCCAGGCTGGCCAGCGCGATACGGGCTTTGGTCATGGCAAGGTTCCTCATTTTTCCTTTGGCCTTGTGTTAACCACATAATGAATGGCTATTGAATCGGAAATGAATTTTGGCTGCTTACCATGATCCGCTTGTCGCAGCCGTTGCGGTCCGGTCGTTTGGACTCTAGAGTCGCTGCGTGACACCATTTCCCTGGACTGATGTTTTAGTGATCGTGGGCCTCGTGCTGCTCAACGCGCTATTTGCCATGTCAGAAATGGCAATTGTGTCGTCGCGCCCGGCCCGGCTGCGAGTGGCAGCCGAACGCGGTGACAAGGGCGCCAAGGCGGCGCTGCTGCTGGCTTCGGACCCCGGCAAATTCCTCTCCACCGTACAATCCGGCATCACCCTGATCGGCGTGCTGGCCGGCGCTTTTTCGGGGGTCAGCCTGGGCGGCCCGATCGGCGAGCGGCTGGCTTGGCTCGGCCTGCCGGCGCGGTGGGCGCCCGAAGTCGGCTTCGCCGTCGCCATCATCGCCACGACCTACCTCAATCTGGTGGTGGGCGAACTCGTGCCCAAGCAGGTGGCGCTGCGCGTGGCCGAACCGATCGCCATGGCCTCGGCGCGGCCGATGGCGATGTTTGCGCGAATCACCGCACCGTTGGTCTGGCTGCTCGATAGCTCCTCGGGCCTGCTGCTTTCGCTGATCCGGGTGCATAAACGCAACGGGCCCGAAGTGACCGAGGAAGAATTGCACCTCATCTTCCATGAAGCCGCCCGCTCCGGAGTGATCGAAGAAGACGAACGCGCGATCATGGCGGGAATCCTGCGGCTCGCCGATCGCCCGGTGCGCGAATTGATGACCCCGCGCACCGAAATCGACTGGATCGACCGTCGCGCGACCGAGATCGACGTCCGCGCCCGCATCAAGGACAGCCCCCATTCGCTGCTCCCGGTGGTCGATGGCGCGCCCGACAAGATCATCGGCGTGGTCAAGGTGCGCGAAGTGCTGGCGGTGCTGCTGGCCGGGCGGCGCTTGCAATTGACCCGGCTGATGAAAAAGGCCGAAATCATACCCGACCAGCTCGACGCCCTCGATTCGCTGCGCATCCTGCAGCAATCCGGGGTCGCCATGGCGCTGGTCCACGATGAATACGGCCATCTCGAAGGGATCGTCACCCCCGCCGACCTGCTCGCCGCGATCGTCGGCAGCTTCGCCAGCCATCAGGACGAAGGCGATGAGCCGATGGTGGTCACCCGCGACGATGGCTCGCTGCTGATCGCCGGCGCCCTGCCCGCCGATGCGCTGGGGGCCCGGCTGAAGCTCGATCTCCCCGAAAACCGCGATTATGCCACGGCGGCGGGCTATGTCTTATCGGTGATGAAGCGGCTGCCTCACGAGGGCGAGTGGTTCGACGAACAAGGCTGGCGCTTCGAAGTGGTGGATATGGACGGACGCAAGATCGACAAGCTGCTGGTGGCGCCGGTTGTCGCCGTTCCAGTAGCGGAAGAAGAGGAAAAAGAGCAGGGGTAGCGGGCGGTCGCTTCTCTCCCCGTCCGTCCTGAGCTGGTCGAAGGACTGCTCTTCTTTTTTTTGTTAGCGGTCAAGAAAAGCAGTGCTTCGACAAGCTCAGCATGGACGGGGGTGGGTTCCCTTCGCTAGCGGGCCGCCCTTGAAATCTTGCCGCCGATTGCGCATCTGCACGCGCAAACAGGCCCACATTCCCGGAGAGTTCCATGACCGCCGACACGATTGCCGATCCCGTGACTCACACCTTCGAGGCCGATGTCGCCAAGCTGCTGCATCTGATGGTGCATTCGGTCTATTCGGACAAAGACGTCTTTCTGCGCGAATTGATCTCGAACGCCGCCGACGCCTGTGAAAAGCTGCGCTATGAGGCGATTGCCGATCCTGCGTTGCTGGGCGACGATCCCCAGCCCCGGATCACGATCACGCTCGATGCCGACAATCGCCAAATGACGCTCGAGGATAACGGCATCGGCATGAGTGCCGCCGAGATGGGCGAAACGCTGGGGACGATTGCCAGGTCGGGCACCAAGGCGTTCATGGACCAGCTCGCCGCCGCCAAGTCCGGCGAGGATACTCAACTGATCGGCCAGTTCGGGGTGGGCTTTTATTCGGCCTTCATGGTCGCCGACAAGGTCGATGTTCTCGCGCGCAAGGCCGGCAGCGATCAAGCCGCGATCTGGTCTTCGGATGGCCAGGGCACTTATACGCTGGCGCCGATCGACACCGACACTGCGCCCACGCGCGGCACCCGCATCGTCCTCCATCTCATGGCCGACGCCGGTGATTACGCCGAGGCGCATACGATCCGGCGGATCGTCAAGGCACAGTCGGGCCATGTCCCGGTACCGATCCAGATCAAGGACAAGCCCGATGCCGAGCCCAGCGAGATCGCTGACGGCACCGCGCTGTGGACCCGCCCCAAAGCCGAGATCACAACCGAAGAATACGCCGATTTCTATCGCAGCGTCGCGGGGCAGTTCGACGCGCCGGCGCTGACGCTACATTACAAAGCCGAAGGCCGTTATGAATATTCGGTGCTGGCCTTCGTGCCCGAGACGCGGCCGTTCGACCTGTTCGATCCCGATCGCCAGGGGCGGATGAAGCTCTACGTGCGCCGCATCTTCATCACCGATGAGGCGCAATTGCTGCCGCGCTATCTGCGCTTCGTGCGCGGGCTGGTCGATTCGGCCGATCTGCCGCTCAATATGTCGCGCGAGATGATCCAGGACAGCCCGATCCTGACCACAATTCAGAAGGGGCTGACCGGCAAGATCCTCGGCGAACTCGAAAAAACCGCCAAGGATGACGCCGAAGCCTATGCCCGCATCTGGGAAGCCTTCGGCGCGGTCATCAAGGAAGGGCTCTACGAGGACTTCGAGCGGCGCGAAACGCTGCTCGGGTTAGCTCGCTTCAAAACTACGGCAAGCAACGGCGAATGGCGCTCGCTTGCTGACTATGTCGCCGCGATGCGCGAGAACCAGACCGCTATCTACTACGCCGTGGGCACTGACCTCGACCGAATCGCCAGCTCACCGCAGATCGAAGGCTTCCGCGCCCGCGGCATCGAAGTGCTGTTACTGCCCGATCAAGTGGACAGCTTCTGGGTCACCGGCGGCCTCGATCTCGACGGCAAGCCGTTCAAATCGGTCACCCAGGGCGCCGCCGATCTCAGCCTGATCCCACTGGCGGAAGGCGCAGAGGCGGCCAAGCCCGAGGCCAGCGCCGAAGTCGATGCCTTCCTCAGCTTCGTCGGCGAAACCCTGGGCGATGCCGTGTCGCAGGTGCGCGCCTCCGACCGCCTGACCGACAGCGCTGTCTGCCTCGTCGCCTCCGAAGGCGCGCTCGACAAGCAACTCGAAAAGCTGCTCGCCGGCGCCGGCCAATCGCCCGCCGGCACCAAGCCGGTGCTCGAAGTCAACGCCGCCCACCGCCAGATCGAAAAGCTCGCCGCCTTGGGTACGGACGATCCCTTGCGCGGGGATGCGCCGTATTTACTGCTCGACGAAGCACGGATCGCCGACGGCGAACCTCCGCTCGATCCACGCGCTTTTGCTGAGCGGTTAGGAAGGCTGATACAGCGGGCTGCGGGTTGATTTTTATGGGTTTTTGAAGGGATGAAGAGCTGGGGCTTTTGGCCCCAGACCCCTTATACGTCTTCCGACGCCGGAGTTATGCCCAGCGGCGCCGTCAGCACTTTGTCTCGTCGGAAAACAATAATATGTTTCCCGGCGCCGTGGCCATGCGTGACGGCAAACTTCAACACACCCTTTCGCCGGAAGACGTAATGGGAGCGCGAGGGCGGTAGCCCTCGCACCTTAGCCTTTGCTGCCTTTGGCCCCCGCATCTTCCCCTTCCCCCCCGACTCCCCCTGTGCCATAGAACAAACCATGATCGCCAAACTCACCGGCACGCTCGACGATTTCGGCCCAGACTGGGCAGTGATCGACGTTTCCGGGGTGGGGTATCTGGTGCAGGCTTCGGCCAAGACGCTGGCGAGCCTCGGCCCACGCGGCGAACGGGTGACGGTTCACACCGAATTGCAGGTCAGCGAAAACGATATGCGCTTGATCGGTTTTGCCAGCGGCGCCGAGCGTGAGTGGTTTCGGCTGCTGACGGCGGTGCAGGGTGTGGGCAGCAAGGTGGCGCTAGCGATCCTCTCGGCGCTGAGCGTGGACGAGTTGCAACGCGCTTGTGCCGGGAGCGATGCGGCGATGGTGGCGCGGGCGCAGGGCGTGGGGCCAAAACTGGCGAGCCGAATCGTCAATGAATTGAAGGACAAAGCTGGCGTGCTGCCAGGGGCGGCAGGCGTGGTGGCGGCTATCGCGGCGGGATCGGCCAGCGCCGACGCGGTGTCAGCCTTGCAGAATCTGGGGTTCAAGCCGGCGGTGGCCTCGGCGGCGGTGGCGCGCGCCTTGGACGAGCTGGGTGAAGGCGCCGAGTTGAACGCGCTGGTGCGGCTCGGGCTGAAACGGGCGGCGGGATGAGCGACAATCCACTTCTCTCGGCCAAGCGCCAGATCGAGGATGTCGATGTCGCGCTGCGGCCCAAGACGCTGGCGGAATTCGTCGGGCAAGTAGCGGCCAAGGGCAATCTGCAAGTGTTCATCGAAAGCGCCCGGGGCCGGGGCGAGGCGATGGACCATGTGCTGTTTTACGGGCCGCCGGGGCTGGGCAAGACCACGCTGGCGCAGATCGTCGCGCGCGAGTTGGGGGTGGGTTTTCGCGCTACCTCGGGTCCGGTGATCGCTAAGCCGGGTGATCTGGCGGCGCTGCTGACCAATCTCGAGGAAGGCGATGTCCTGTTCATCGACGAGATTCATCGGCTCAATCCGGTGGTCGAGGAGGTGCTTTACCCGGCGATGGAGGATCGCGCGCTCGACCTGATCATCGGCGAGGGGCCATCGGCGCGCTCGGTGCGGATCGATCTGCCGCCGTTCACGCTGATCGGCGCGACCACCCGCCAAGGCCTGCTGACGACGCCGCTGCGCGATCGTTTCGGCATTCCGGTGCGGTTGCAATTCTATACCGTGGACGAGCTGGAACGGGTGGTGACGCGCGGTGCTACGCTGCTCGGGCTGGGGATCGAAAGCGCGGGCGCTCGCGAGATCGCGCGACGCGCGCGCGGCACCCCGCGTGTCGCCGGGCGGCTGATGCGGCGGGTGCGGGATTTCGCCCATGTCGCCGGGGTCGCGATGGTCAGCCGCGCGATGGCGGATGACTCGCTGACCCGGCTGGAAGTCGATGGGTTGGGGTTGGACGCGCAGGATCGTCGCTATCTTCACATGATCGCCGATATCTACAAGGGCGGCCCGGTGGGCGTGGAAACGCTGGCGGCGGGCCTGTCCGAGCCGCGCGACACCGTCGAGGAAGTGATCGAGCCCTACCTCATCCAATTGGGGCTGGTCGGCCGGACCGCGCGGGGCCGCTGTCTCAATGATCGGGGTTGGCAGCATCTCGGCATGAGCCCGCCGCCGAGTCCCGAGAATGCGCGTGGGCAAGGCGGCTTGTTCGATGATCCGGACGAACTTGAGGACGCCGACTAACGCCAATCAGGCGCTATCCCGTTAAACTGTCGGCATTTTCCGTACCGCATCGGGACACATCGCGCAGGTGCTGCGCAAATCTTCGTCGAATCCCAAATCTGGACAAGCCGCCAGGAAAACACCGGTTGTCGTGGCCGGCCGATCCCGCTTTGTGTTCCGCATAGTTGGCGCGCTCCCGTAGCGGCCAGACCAGCCAGGCCTGTCGGCCTGTCGGGAAACGGAAAGAGAGCAGGGAATATGTCGTCGGTACGCACAGCTATCCTGAAACTGGCCGTCATCGGCGCCGGTGGCGTCCTGATCGGCGGCGGCGCGGTGCATGTCGCCCAGAAGCAGCTGACCGGCAAATTGCAATATGTGAAGCACGCCAAGGTCCATGGCCATGACAAGCGGATTCGCCTGATCCCGGTCAAGCGCGCGGTGCATTACCACAAGCCAGTCTATCATCGCCCCTGCTGTGCGCCCGCCCATCAAGTGGTGGTGCCGGTGGTGCCGCCGGTCGTTCCCGCACGCCAGGTGGCGCCGGTTTACTCGGGCGGCGGCGAAACCCCTGCCGTGGTCATCCATGACAATGGCGGCGGCGGATTCTTCGGCGGCGGCTTTGGCGGTGGCTTCTTTGGCGGTGGCGGCAGCGGCGGCGGTTCGGTCGTTGTGGTCAATTCCAACGGCGGCGGCTCGACCTCGACTTCCACTTCGAGCGGCGGCTCCAGCGGCGGCTCGACCTCAACCTCGACCGGCGGCCTGACCTCGACGGGCGGTTCGACCTCGACATCGACGGGCGGCATCACCTCGACGGGTGGCTCAACTTCAACTTCGACCGGCGGGATCACCTCCACCGGTGGCTCGACCTCGACATCGGGTGGTTCGACCTCCACCTCCACCTCGGGCGGTTCGACTTCGACCTCGAGCGGGGCGTCGTCCACCTCCACGTCGAGCGGCGCCACCTCCAGCTCCACTTCGAGCAGTTCGTCGACGAGCACCAGTTCATCGACAAGCTCGAGCACCAGCACAAGCACGGGTTCTTCCGGCTCGACCAGCACGGGTGGCAGCACCACCAGCACGGGCGGGACGCCGGTTCCGGCCCCGCCGATGCTCGTCCTCTTCGGTGGCGCCGTGGCTGCCCTCGCCGCTCGCCGCCGGTTTGCGACGAAGCGGGCCTAACCAAAGAGATAGCGCAATCGAGGGCGCGATCGGGAAACCGGTCGCGCCCTTAACGCGCCGAAATCGCTGAATAACCGCCCGCTACGGGACCGGACATGGACGGCGGCCAAGCCGTTTGTGAATTGCGCTTATCCGTAAATTCCTGTTCATTCCGCCCGAGGATTGTGGGGGGAAGGAATGCACGAGCGTAAAGGGGTGCGCCAGGTTTGCACCGGGATAGTCGCGTTGGCCGCGGCAACGTTGTTCAGCAGCTCCGCTATGGCGGGCGGATGCACTCTAGGGATCATGGCTGATCTACCAGTAACGATGGAGGGCGAACGCCTCAGCGTGCCGGCCAAGGTCAATGGCCAGGATACCCGCTTCTGGCTGGATAGCGGGGCCTTTTTCAGCATCATGCCGGAGGCCAAGGCAAAGGAACTCAGTCTTTCTCTCGAGCCGTTGCCACAATGGTTTTATATCAAAGGGATCGGGGGGACAGCTACGGTACAACTGACCCGGATCAAATCCTTCGGTATCGTCGGCCAGACAATCAAGAACGTGGAATTTCTCGTTGGCGGCAGCGATCTGGGCAATGGCCTGATTGGGCGCAATATGCTGGCACTGGCCGATACCGAATTTGATCTTGCCGATGGCTCGGTCAAACTGATCGACCCGCATGGCTGCGAACACACCACCATGACCTATTGGGCGCCCGGCAAACCCTATTTCGTCGTGCCGCTGCTACCGGCGGTCAATCGTGCCGATCACGCTTTCAGCCTGTCCGTCACGATCAACGGCGAAAAAATTGAAGCCGTGTTCGACACCGGTGCCGAAACCTCCGTGCTCACGCGCAGCGCGGCGAAGCGCGCCGGGATCGACCTTTCCGGCCCAGGGGTAGCGCCAACCCAAACCGGTGGGTTCGGTCGGCATTTCCGCCAAGGCTGGGTGGTGCCCGTCGCCAAGATCGCGATCGGTGACGAGCAGATCCTCAATAGCCATATCGACGTGGTCGACGATGATTTTGCCGGCGGCGATGATCAGGTTCAGATGCTGCTCGGCGAAGATTACATGATGGCCCATCACATCTACGTCGCGCGGCATCAGGGGCAGATATATTTCACTTATACCGGCGGCAGACCGTTCCGCACCTCGCGGCTCACGCCCGCTACGGTGAGTTCGGGGCTGACGCGCGCGCCATTGTCAGCGTTGCCGGCCGGCACCCAATTGGTCGAGGCCGTGCCTGACAAGGCCGGCGAGCCCAAAACTGCGGAGGGGCTAGCTCGGCGCGGTGCGGCGCGCTTGTCTGCACGCGACCTTCCCGGCGCGCTTGCCGATCTGACTGAAGCGATCCGCCAATCGCCGGGGACGGCCAGTTATTATACCGACCGGGCGCAAGTCTATCACCAGATGGGCAACATTGCGGCAGCGCGCGCCGATCTCGACAAGGCGCTCACCTTGGATGGCATGAACGGCGAGCTTCTGCGGATGCGCGCCGGACAGCGGCTCGCCGCCAAGGACCGTGAAGGCGCGCTCGCCGATGCTGAAGCAGCGGCCCGCGTTACACCGCCGGCATCGCTCGCGAGTGCCGGATTGGCCGAACTGTTCGTTCGTCTCCATCAGCCCGCCCGCGCCATAACCATGTTCGATACCGTCATCGCCGCGCATCGCGAAGACGCCGAGTTGGAGAATCTCCTGAACGGCCGATGCTGGGCGCGCGCAGTCGCCAATATCGATCTCGACAAGGCGCTGGTAGACTGCAATCGAGCGATCAAGCATGATCCCCGCCCCGATCGCCTCGACAGCCGCGGGCTGGTCTATTTCCGTAAAGCGAATTACCCGTTGGCAATCAGCGATTACGATGCCGCGCTGAAGCTCGCGCCCCGATTGGCCTGGTCATTGTATATGCGCGGGCAGGCCAAGATCGCGCTGGGGCAAAGCGATGCCGGCAAAGCCGATCAGGCTGCCGCGCAGGCGATACGACCGGATATTGGCGACGAAGTAGCCGCTTATGGGATCGGCGCAAAAGCTTCCTGAAGTCGAGGTGCAAGGGCCCGCCCGAACCCTCGCACCTTGATCCTCTCAGGCCGCCAGCTTGCGCAGCACATAATGCAAGATGCCGCCGTTCAGGAAATATTCCAGCTCGTTAGCGGTATCGATGCGGCATAGCGCGGTGAAGGTGAAGCTCGAGCCATCGGCCCGACCCACTTTCACGACCACATCCTGGCGCGGCTTCAGATCGGCGACGCCGGTGATAGTGAAGGTTTCGTCGCCGGTCAGCCCAAGGGTCAGGCGGGTGTCGCTGCCTGTGAATTGCAGCGGCAACACGCCCATGCCGACGAGGTTCGAGCGGTGGATACGCTCGAAGCTTTCGACGATCACCGAGCGCACGCCGAGCAGGTTAGTACCCTTGGCCGCCCAGTCGCGGCTGGAACCGGTGCCGTATTCCTTGCCGGCGACGACCACCATCGGCGTGCCGTCGGCCTTGTGCTTCATGGCGACATCGTAGATCGCGCCGACTTCGCTGCCATAGCGGCTCATCCCGCCTTCGATGCCGGGGACCATTTCGTTCTTGATGCGGATATTGGCGAAGGTGCCGCGCATCATCACTTCGTGATGGCCGCGCCGCGCGCCGTAGCTGTTGAAATCGGCCTTGGCCACTTGGTGGTCGAGCAGATATTTGCCCGCCGGGCTGTCGGCCTTGATATTGCCGGCGGGGCTGATGTGATCGGTGGTTATCGAATCGCCCAGGATCGCCAGCGGCTTGGCGTCGATGATGTCGGTCACCGGCGGCGGGGTCATCGTCAGCCCGTCGAAATAGGGCGGATTGGCGATATAAGTGCTGCCCGCGCGCCACTGGTAGGTGTTGCTGCCGGTGACGTCGATCGCCTGCCAGTGCTTGTCGCCCTTGTAGACGTCGGCATAGCGGGCCTGGAACATCTCGCGGGTGACGCAACTGGCCATGGTGGTGGCGACTTCGTCATTGGTCGGCCAGATGTCGCGCAGATAGACGTCGGCGCCGTTGCTGCCCTGGCCGATCGGGGTGGTGGTGAAATCCTCGATCACCGTGCCCTTGAGCGCATAAGCCACGACCAGCGGCGGCGAAGCCAGGAAGTTGGCGCGGACGTCGGGAGAGACGCGGCCTTCGAAATTGCGGTTGCCCGAGATCACCGAGGCGGCGACGATGTTATTGGCGTTGATCGCGGCGCTGATCGGTTCGGCCAGCGGCCCGGAATTGCCGATACAGGTGGTGCAGCCATAGCCGACGAGGTTGAAGCCGATATCGTCGAGGTGACGCTGGAGGTCGGCTTTGATGAGATAGTCGGTCACCACCTGGCTGCCGGGGGCAAGCGAGGTCTTGACCCAGGGCTTGGGCTTCAGCCCCAACTCATTGGCCTTTTTCGCGACCAGTCCGGCCGCGACCAGCACGCTGGGGTTCGAGGTGTTGGTACAGCTGGTGATCGCGGCGATGACGACGTCCCCGTCACCGATATCGTGGCTCTTGCCCTCGACCGGCACGCGCGAATTGGTCTTCTTGTAGACGCCATCCAGGTCGGCGTTGAAAACATCGTCGACGTCGGGCAGCGAGACCTTGTCCTGCGGGCGCTTGGGGCCGGCGAGCGACGGCACCACGGTGCCCATATCGAGGCCCAGCGTGCTGGTGAAGATCGGCTCGGGCGCATCGGCATTCACCCAGAAGCCCTGCTCGCGGGCATAGGCTTCGACCAGCGCGATCTGCTCTTCCTCGCGCCCGGTCAGGCGCAGATAGTCGAGCGTCTTGTCATCGATGCCGAAGAAGCCGCAAGTCGCGCCATATTCGGGCGCCATATTGGCCAGCGTTGCGCGATCGGCGAGGCTCAGCGAAGCCAGGCCCGGGCCGTAATATTCCACGAATCGTCCGACCACGCCGTGCTTGCGCAGCATCTGGGTGGCGGTGAGCACGAGATCGGTAGCAGTGACGCCTTCGGCCAGCGCGCCGGTCAGCTTGAAACCGACCACTTCAGGGATCAGCATCGACACCGGCTGACCGAGCATCGCCGCTTCCGCCTCGATGCCGCCAACGCCCCAGCCGAGCACGCCCAGGCCGTTGATCATGGTGGTGTGGCTGTCGGTGCCGACGCAGGTGTCGGGATAAGCGACGGTAGCGCCGCTGGGATCGACGCTGGTCCACACGGCCTTGGCGATGTTCTCCAGATTGACCTGGTGGCAGATGCCGGTGCCCGGCGGCACGGCGTAGAAATTGGCGAGCGACTTCGAGCCCCATTTGAGGAAGTCATAGCGCTCGAAATTGCGCTGATATTCGATCTCGACATTCTGCTCGAAGGCCTTGGGATGGCCGAATTCATCGACCATGACCGAGTGGTCGATGACCAGATTGACCGGCACCAGCGGGTTGATCTTGCTGGTGTCGCCGCCCAGCTTGGCGATGGCATCGCGCATCGCCGCGAGATCGACCACGCAGGGCACGCCGGTGAAATCCTGCAGCAGCACGCGCGCCGGACGATACTGGATTTCGTTCTGCGATTCGGCGGGGTTCTTCTGCCAATCGACCAGCGCCTGGATGTCGGCGGTCGAAACGGTAAAACCACCATCCTCGAAGCGCAGCAGATTTTCGAGCAGCACTTTCATCGAAAATGGCAGGCGCGAAATGTCGCCCAGCTTTTCGCTGGCCTTGCGTAGCGAATAATAGGCAATCTCCTTGCCTCCCACCGTCATGGTGCTGCGGGTACCGAGCGCGTCCTGTCCGACCTGGGTCATGCGGGGTTCCTTTGTACTGGCGCCCGATGGCTCGGGCTAACGGGGGAGGGTGCCGAGACGTGCAGCTCCCGTGCTGCATTGCGGCAGATGATATCGCGAAGCGGATGCGCGTTGATGCGCGTCAGGTCAAGGTAGAGCGATCGAAATTATCCGAAATTCATTGCCCTCAAATACTAAATAACGGTCTGCTCGATATGTTGGATGGGCGATCCCCGCGCCGCCAACCAGCAACCGGAAACGATCACGCCACCGCCCAGCAATGTGGTCGCATCCAACACTTCGCCAAACCACAACCAGCCCAGCAACGCCGCCCAGATAAAAGCGGAATATTCCAACGGCAACAGCATCCGCGTTTCGGCGCGGGCATAGGCCCAGCTGAGCAGCATCAGCGAAGTCGCGGCGAGCACGGCGGCGGCAGCGATCAGTTCCATCGCCGGGGTCGACGGCAGCTTGGCCAGCCATGGCGCCGCCACCAGCAGGATCAGCGCGACGAGCCCATTCTGGAACAAGGCGACTTCGAGCGGCGCTGCCACCTGCGCCTGCTGACGCTGGAGAATCAGGTTCCAGGCATAGAGCACCGCCGAACCGAGAACGGCAGCGATGCCGGGCGCCTGCGATGCCGTGGTTATGCCACCTTGTTGCATATGCCCCACCGAAATCACGATGACGCCCATCAGCCCGAGCAAAGAACCGCCGACAGCACGCCGCCCGATACGCTCCCCGAGCATGACCGCCGCCAAATAGAGCGCAATCAGCGGGGCAATGAAGGAAATGGCGATCGCTTCGGCCATTGGCAAACGCACCAGCCCGAAGAAAAACAGCAATGCCATCGCCGCTACCACCGCCGACCGCGTGCCATGCAGCCGCAGCACGGTGGGCACCGGCCATCGCCCCCCGCTCAGCCGCCACAATGGCCACAGCAGCGTGGTCCCGATCAGGCCGCGGATCAGCAGCGCGGTATAAACATCGCTGGCCAGCGATGCGCGCTTCATCGTCGCATCCATGACGCTGAACAATGCGATCCCGGCGGATGCCGCCAGCATGGGTAAGAGCGAATGCTGACGGGTCATGCACGGAGCATAGAGCATCGTGCCAAAAAACGGGTACCGGTTTTTGGCGATAAACGATGCGACAACAGAAACTTAGAGCGGGCGCGTGATTCGCATATTACGCTGCCCGCTCCAGCCGGTGGGTCGCCCGCTGTCATGCTCGCCAATTCCAGCGAGGATTCGCCGCCGGAGCGGGCTGGCCTCTTGAAGGTGGCTGGGGAAAAGCGCATGGCGGTTGGCATAGTTGCGGACACGGGCGGGAGCCCGGCCGCACGGGATGGGTTCGAGATATATGGCAGGAAAAGAGCGTATGCGGAATCGCGCGGCAGCATCGGCGCCGATGGTCCGGTCGGTATTAGCCGCCGCGGCGATCGCGGGCCTGGGCTTCACCATGGCGGGCAGCGCGCTGGCTGCGCCACCACCGCCGCCTGCCAGCCTGCTGCCTCCGGTCAGCACCAATCAGCCTGCCCCAACCCCACATGTCCCGCCGGTCAGCACATCGTCCTCCCCGACGATTGCATCGATGCCGGTGCTCCCCTCGGGCGCATCACCGCCGCTTGTGGCGATACCGGTGATCGAACCGGTGCTGCCGTGGACGGTGGCCGATGCTACCGCACTGCTGCAATATATCGGCACCGTCGACAGCGAAGCATTGATCCCTGCCGATTATCAGCCGGATGCATTGCGTGCAGCGCTCGCCAAGGGCCCGGGTCTGGATCTGGATCAGCAGGCCAGCCGTTCGTTCGACTGGCTGGTCGAAGATTTGCGCGACGGGCGCACGCCGATGGCCGCGCGCGAACAATGGTTCATCGTCGATCCCGATGCCGACCTCATGCCGACCTCCACCGTGCTGGGCAAAGCTTTGGCCATGCATGACATCGCCGGCACGCTGACCGGGCTGGACCCGGCCAATGGCGAATTCGCGGCACTGAAAGACGCGCTCGCCGCGACTTCACCCGATGATCAGGCGCAGCGCGATCTGATTCGCGTCAATATGGATCGCTGGCGCTGGCTGCCGCGCGATTTCGGGAAAATCTACCTGATCGCCAATGTGCCCGAATTCGTGGTGCGCCTCGTGTCGAATCACCAGATCATCCGCACCTATCGCACCATCGTCGGCCGGCCCGGCCGCACCGCCACGCCGCAGCTTTCGGCGCCGGTGCAAGCGGTGGTGTTCAATCCCACCTGGACCGTGCCGCAATCGATCATCCAGCACGAGCCCCACTTCGCCGCGCTGGCCGCCAACCCCGGTCTGGCCCGGCGTGAGGGGTATCTCATCAGCCCGTCAGGCGCGCTGGTCCAGCAACCCGGACCGCGCAATTCGCTCGGGCTGATGAAGATCGACATGGCCAATCCGCACGCCATCTATCTCCATGACACCCCCGACCGCAGCCTGTTCAACGCGCCGGTCCGCGCTTTCAGCCACGGCTGCGTCCGCACCGAAAAGGCAGTCGAACTGGGGATGATCATGGGTATGCTCGGCGCGGGCTTGACCCCCGCCGACGCGATCGCAAAATCCAACGGGCACAAATACGCCCGAGTGACGATGAACCGGACCTTCCAGGCCTACATCACTTACACCACTTATGGCCGCGACAATTCGGGGCAATTGACCCAATTCAAGGATATCTATGGCCGCGACGCGCCGATACGCGCCAGCTTCGCCGCCCCGCGCCAGGAGCATACGACGCAGCGGACCAGCGCGGAGCCGGTGATCAAGGCGGAAGATCCGTTGTAAGGTGAAGCTAATGCCAAAGTGAAATGATCGCAGCCTATTCCTCGTCCATGCTGAGCTTGTCGAAGCACTGCCTTGTTCTTCTCGTAAGCGTGAAGATGGGCAGTCCTTCGACAAGCTCAGCATGGACGGGACAAGGTGTTTGAGTCGCGATTAGCGCCGCTTGGCATTAAGGTACGCGGGCCAAAAGCCCCAAAATATCAAACGTCTTCGATACGGTCCGCGAACAGCAGACGGCCGCCAGCGAGCGTAGCCAGCGCTTCGGCGAAATGATCAGGGTCCATCGCGAAGCAGCCTTCGCTGCGGCCCAGCTTGCCCCATTTGACCAGCATGTCGGGCGCGGCGTACCACGCGGGATGCATGACGATGGCGCGGTCGTAAGCGTTGGAATTGTCGGGATCGAGGCCTTGCAGGCGTAGCGAGGTGCCATATTTGCCCGCGTAGCCATCGCCGACCAGATAGCCGCCGCGCGAGGTGGCATCCGAGCCGACAATATTCGAAAAACTCTTCAGCCAGCCATCGTGCTCTGGGTCGGACCCACGTCCATGCGCCACCAAAAAGCTGCGCAGCGTGCCGGCTTCGAGATTGACGATATGCAGGCGCGGCAGCGAGGAGGGGCGAGCGAAATCGGCGACGGCAACGACATCGCGCTGCAACGCCAGATGAGCGGCGCGCGCGCTTTCGCGGCGCGCGATCTCGATGACCTTGCGACTATAGCTGGGGGAAGTTTGCGGAAGCGGCGCAATGGCGGCGGGTGCAGGGGCAGGGTCGGGCAGGATATCGAAGGCGCGCTCGAAATCCGGGCTGGGGCTGCCGGCACGCGCGAAAGCCGGCAGAGCCAGCGTTGCGCCCGCTGCGATTGCCCCCCCGATCAGGCTACGCCGATTGATTCCATCCCGCATGATTCATGCATTTACCGACGATTGGTTATTTTTTCTATGCCCAATTGGCCACATCAGGGCCGGGTTCCCGCCATTTGCCGCAATTCGGCACCGCTCAGGCGCATTCCTGTCCATTCATCGAGCGCCTTTGCTCCCAGCTTTCGGTAAAAGGCGATCGACGGAGCATTCCAATCGAGCACCGCCCATTCCAGCCGCGCGCAGCCGCGCTTTTCCGCGAGTTGGGCCAAGGCGGCGAGCAATGCTCGGCCCAGCCCATGCCCGCGCGCCGGCTCCCGAACGAACAGATCCTCGAGATAGATTCCTGGACGCCCTTCGAAGGTCGAGAAGTTATGAAAGAACAAGGCAAAGCCGCAGGCTACGCCATCGACTTCGCCGATCAGCACCTCGGCCATCGGTCGCTCGCCGAACAGATAGCCGCCTAGCGTGGCCTCATCGAGGCGAACCTCATGCGCAAGGTGTTCATATTCGGCCAGTTCGCGAATCAGCGCGACGATCAGTGGCAGGTCGGCGGCAACGGCGGGGCGGATCAGGGTGCTCATCGCGTCCGATTACCGCAACAGGACACCAAGGCAATATCGGATCAACCGGGATCGATGACCATACGGTCGCCGTCCTGCTCCAGCTTACCCAGTTGGCGCAGCGCCGATTGGCCGAGCAAATTAGTGCCCAGGCCGTCCACCACCACGGCGGCGACATTATGCAATTCGCTGCCACCGATGGTCAGGCGGTCGATCTGGACCGGGGCGCCCTGAGCCGTGCCCGAGGCGGTGCGCAGTATCGGCCGAAAATCACCCGGCGACACGAAGATACCCAGACGCTGGGCTTCATCGCGGGTCAGCGCGACGAGATCGGCCCCGGTATCGACCAGAAATTCGCTGCTTTGACCGTTGACCTCACCCGTGACGTGGAAATGACCGGTGCTGTCGCGAGTGATGGTGGTCGCGCCGGGATCCGGACGAGCCGTCGGTTGGGCGGATATGGCGGCGACCATGTGCCACCGCTCAGGCGGCGGCGCATCCTTGCTCCAGGGGTTGAGGGATGCGGCGCGGGCAGCCTCGACCGGCCTGGCCGGCGCGTGCCCCATTGCCAAGGCGATCGTCAGCATCGCCAGGGTGGCGGCAAAGGTCAGGGCCAGCAACCGGATCATCGCAAGCCACGGCATAGCAGCTCAGGATTACCAACTTGCCAATGCGCACGCGCTTTGAGTCTGATACCAAATTAGCTTCGCTAATTTCGAAGTCTGTGCCGTCCCGCTCCCCCGGCCCAACCACCCGTTAAAGGTACCCTGTGGGTGGTACCAACCCGGGGGAGCGGGACGGTACAGACTATCCGAAACGGAGTTTCGGATCAGATATATACAACGCTATTCCGCCGCTTCGGTCACATGCCCGGCATCGGTGGTCGCGGCCTCCAGCTCGGCGGCCTTGGCTTCCACCAGCGCGACGATATGGTCGAGCATCGCTTCGCTCTGGACATGGTGATCGGTCACCCCCGAGAGATAGACCATATGCTTGCCATTGCCGCCACCGGTAATGCCGATGTCGGTTTCGCGCGCTTCGCCGGGGCCGTTGACGACGCAGCCCAGCACCGAGAGCGACAGCGGCGTCTTGATATGGCTGAGCCGGCTTTCCAGCGCTTCCACCGTGCGGATGACGTCGAAGCCTTGCCGCGCGCAGCTCGGGCACGACACCACGCGCACCCCGCGCGTGCGCAGGCCCAGTGATTTCAGGATTTCGAAACCGACGCGCACTTCTTCTTCGGGCTCGGCCGAGAGCGAGACGCGGATGGTGTCGCCGATGCCGGCCCACAGGAGATTGCCGATACCGATCGCGCTTTTCACGGTGCCGCCAATCAAACCGCCGGCCTCGGTGATGCCGAGATGGAGCGGACAATCGACAACCTCGGCAAGCCCCATATAGGCCGCCACAGCGAGGAAAGTATCGCTGGCTTTGACCGCCACCTTATACTCGTGGAAATCGTGATCCTGCAGCAGCTTGATGTGATCGAGCGCGCTTTCGATCAGCGCGTCGGGGCAGGGCTCGCCGTATTTTTCGAGCAGATCCTTTTCCAGGCTGCCGGCATTGACGCCGATGCGGATCGCGCAGCCATTGGCCTTGGCGGCGCGGACCACTTCGGCCACGCGTTCCGACGAGCCGATATTGCCGGGATTGATGCGCAGGCAGGCAGCCCCGGCATCGGCAGCTTCCAGCGCGCGCTTATAATGGAAATGGATATCGGCGATGATCGGCACTTGCGCCGCGCGGACGATCTGGCGCAGCGCCGCGGTGCTTTCGACATCGGGGCACGACACCCGGATCAGATCGGCGCCGGCATCTTCGCAGCGGCGGATCTGGGAAATGGTGGCGCTGGCGTCGGAGGTCAGCGTGTTGGTCATGGTCTGGACGGTGATCGGGGCATCGCCGCCCACGGGCACGCGGCCCACCATGATTTGCCGGCTGCTGCGGCGCGTAATGTCGCGCCAGGGTCTGATCGAGGACATGGCGCCCCTATAGGCCGATTGCCGCGACGCCGCAAACGCCAAGAGGTGCTCCGTGCCTGGTTCGAAATTAGCTGCGCTAATTTCTGGCGCGGTGCCGGCCCTCTCCCCCGGGTTGGTGCCACCCACAGGGTACCATCAATGGGTGGTACCAACCCGGGGGAGCGGGCCGGTACCGACTATCCGAAACGGAGTTTCGGATCAGACA
>JAMFSI010000077.1 GCA_026225215.1 Sphingomonas palustris
CAGGATTGCCAATGCCAGCACCGAGGGCGTGCGCGCGCCTGAAAAAAGCCCGATCGGGCTGCGCAGCCGGGCGCGATCGGCGGGGCTGAGGCCTTTTTCGGCCAGCATAGCCTGGCGTAACTCACGGGCGGTGTGGCCGCCCTGCGCACCCACGTAAAACGCCGGTGTAGCCAGCGCCCAGGGCAGGATCGTCCGTTCCCATTCGTGGTCGTGAAACAGCACCGCGATCGCGGTCCAGCTATCGACCGCCGCCACGGGCTGCTGCCCCAGCGATAGTGTCACATCCGCGCCTTCGCCTGATGGCGCGGCCACGGTCACATCGACGCCTTGCGCCGACGCCAGCCGGGCGAGGGCGGTGACTTCGGGGCCGCTGCCCATGATCACCAGCCGCAGCTTGGGCAGATAGCGCCGGGTAAAAATGCCGTGGCGAGCCTCGCCGACCGACAGCATCGCCGGCTCGCGCGATGCCAGCGCCTGCGTCGCAGCGGCCAGGTGGCCCGGATCGGGTGCCGGATCGACCAGTACATCGATGCCGCTGCCGCAAGGCAAGCGCACGTCGAGAAAAGGTGAACCTTGCCCATAACGGAGCAGGCTCGGCGCGGTCGCCTCGCCTGCTGCTTGTGCGAGTGCCCGCTCCAGGCAGCCATCGGCCAGCGAACCGCGCGTGGTGCCATCGGGTAGGACCGCCAATTGCGCCCCCAGCCGACGCGACCAGCTGCCATCGATGCCCGTCACCGTGCACAGCGCCCCGCCTTGCCGCACGACCGCGAACAGCGCCGCGCTATCATCATCCCAGGGCGTGTTTCGCACCAAACTCTCCTGTTCCGAGGCGTTATCGCCAAGCGGCCTGGGCGCGCAACCGGCAAATATCGGCGCCGTGATCGGCTCGGCACTCAGTTCAGTCTGGTCAGGGTGATCGGTCTGATGCATTCAGGACAGATAAGAATGAAAGTGGGAGAGAATAGTGGTCCGAGCAACGGAGTTGATTGACCGTGCCCGCGAGGCGACCGGGCTCGACAATTTCGGCGATGACGGCTTTCGCGAGGGCCTGGAACGATTGGTCGCCTCCGCCAATGCCGAGGCCAGGCTCAACAGCACGGGCGAAGCGGCCTTCGCCGGTCAGGCGCTCCTGGTGCTGTCGCAGCGATTGCAGATCGAGGATTGGTATGCCCGCCACCCCGAAATCGATGAGCAGGTAATCGTTCAACCGCTGATGGTACTGGGCTTGCCGCGTACCGGGTCGAGCGCGCTGCATTGCCTGCTCGCCGAGGATCCGGACGTGCGCGTGCTGCGCAATTGGGAGGGCATGTTCCCTTGCCCGCCGCCCGAAACCGCGACGAAGGACAGCGATCCACGCATCGCCGTGATGGAAGGAATCATGGTGCAGCGCGATATCCAAACCCCGCGCATGCGCCAGATGCTGCCGAGCACTGCAACCTCGCCGAGCGAGGACCAATTGCTGATGGCGCAGGACTTTAAATCGCAGATGTTTCAGGCCGGGTTTCATATCCCGTCCTATGTCGAATGGTTCCATCACGAAGCCGATCTGGTGCCGACCTTTCATCATGTGAAGCGCGTGCTGAAACTGCTGCAATGGCGTTGCCCGCCGAACCGCTGGCGGCTCAAGACGCCGACTTATGCCATGTTTATCGGCGCGCTGGACACGGTGTTTCCCGATGCCCGCTATTGCATGACGCATCGCGACGTCGCCAGCGTCGTGCCGTCGGCGGCGGACCTCTATTTCGAGATGAGCAAACCCAATACCGATGCGCTGGACAAATCGTGGCTGGGCCAGGTCAATCTCGAAAGCGCGGAACTGGGCATGCGCCGGATGATCGCCTTCCGCGAAGCCGGCAATGAACACCGCTTCTTCGACATCCACTTCGCGCTGTTTCAGAAAGACCCGTTCCCGGTGCTGGAGCGGCTTTATGCCTTTCTGGGCGAAGAGTTGAGCGCCGAGGCGCGCGCGCGGATGCAGGCGTGGCGCGACGATACGCCGCGCGGCAAGCATGGTGCACATGAATATGACCCGGCTGATTTCGGGCTGCACAAGGGCGCGATCCGCGAGCAATTCCGGTTTTATGCGGAGCGATTCGCTGTGGCGGCCGGAGCGGGGTAAGCGACAGTGGAAGTCTGCGGAAAGCCTTGATCTTCCTGGGCTTATAGATCCCCAGACATCAACAAGACAATCGCATATGGCTCGTCATGCTGACGAAAGTCAGCATCCATTCGCGCAAAAGTGGTGATGCAAGCATTGTTCGCCCACTGGCACTTCTTCTTTCGGCCATCGGTTATGAACCCGATGGCGAATTGCTTCCCAATCAAGGCTGCTCTCAATGGTTCCTGACTTTCGTCAGGATGACGAACGTACCCGATTTCATAGGTAATTGCCCTGCTGACATCAGGAAATCGCGATAGCGGGCTTGATCACCCTGTCGTACATTATTTCAGCGACCCTGTCGGCTGGCCAGGGCAACGGTTGACGCAACCACCAGGATAGAAGCTCCAAAATGACGGCAACCGCAAGCGCATTGCCAAGATCCATTGGCAAGTGGGTGTTCGCGGCGCGAGTCGATGTCACATTGCGGCTCTGCCTGAGCATTTCCTCGCGGACCTTGGGTGCCGCGCCGCCGGTGAGCAGGGCTGCCCAAAGCGCACGATGGTCATTGACGTAATCGCACAGGGCCAGACACGAGCCCGGCCCATCAGCAGCTTCATAGATGGGCAGCGAAGCGTCAGTCAGGCGCTGTATCTCGACCATGATAACCGCGTCGAGCAGCGCTTCCTTGGATGAAAAGTGGCGAAAAAAGGTCGTGTAGCCGACATCCGCGTGGTCCACGATCTCGCGCACGGTGATGTCCTCGAAGGCGCGGACATTCAATAAATCGAGCAGCGCGCTTCGCAATCCGTCCTGGCTGCGCCGGACGCGCAAATCGCCCAGGCCACCGCGACTCTTCTTGATTTTCGGAATAGTGCGTTCCATAAATGCGTCAAAATCCGGTCATGGGAGAGTTCGATGGCTACTTACGTTCTGGTGCATGGCGGAGGCCATGGCGGCTGGTGTTATCACAAGGTCGCAAAATTGCTTCGTGCGAAGGGCCATGATGTGCATTGCCCCACGCTGACCGGTCTGGGCGAGCGGGCGCATCTCATCAGCGCTGACGTCGACTTGAACACCCACGTCACCGACGTGGTCAACCTGCTTCATTATGAAGACCTGCGAGACACCATACTGCTGGGCCATAGCTATGGTGGCATGGTGATTACCGGGGTTGCGGATCGCGTACCGGATCGCGTGAAGCATCTCGTCTTTCTCGATTCCTGCCATCCGCGCGACAATGAATCGCTGGTCGATCTGGCGCCGGTGATGATGGATTACGCCAGATCATCGTCGCAGATTATCGATGGTGTTGAACTCGCCATGTGGCCGAGTTCCGAAATCGTCGAGCTTATGGGGATTACCGATCCCGCAGAACAGGCGTGGATGCTGCCGCGACTGACGCCGCATCCGTGGAAATGCAACGAGACCAAGCTGCGCCTCGATAACGAAGCGCGGATGCGGGAGATTCCCTACACGAACATCAACGCCTCATGGTCGATGGCGCACAGGCTTCCGGACGCCATGAGCCGGGCGCTGGCGGGGGATCGTGTCTGGGAAATCGACTCCGGCCATGATCTCATGCTCACCGCTCCCGAAGAGACGACTGAAATGCTTCTGCGCATCGCGGCGCTGTGATGGGCAAAACACCTGATTGAATAACGGCGCATCGTTCGCGCTGCGCAATTGAGATACAGGAGCAATCAATGGCAAATTTCGTTTTGGTGCATGGCGGCGGTCACGGTGGATGGTGCTACGATAAAGTCGCGCGGCGACTGCGCGCGGCGGGCTATGATGTATATACGCCCACGCTTACCGGACTGGGCGAAAGAAAGCACCTGCTCAGCGTCGATACCGACCTCTCGACCCACATCACGGATATCGTCAATACGCTGATTTACGAGGATTTGCGCGAGGTTATCCTGGTCGGCCACAGTTATGGCGGGATGGTCATTACCGGCGTCGCCGACCGTGCTGCGGACAGGATTCGCGAGCTCGTCTATCTCGATGCTGCTCATCCGGCCGACGGACAATCCCTGGTCGACACCGCGCCGGCCGCCATGGCATTCGCACGCAGTTCGTCACAAGTCATCGATGGGGTCGAACTGGTGATGTGGCCGAACGATGCGATGGTAGCGGCCATGGGGGTCACCGATCCCGAAGACGAGGCGGTGCTGCGCGCGCGAATGCTGCCTCATCCGTGGAAGGCGTTTTCCGAGCCACTGCGGTTCGTGAATGGCGATGCCGCGCTTAATATCCCGCGCACGAATATCAATTGTTCGATGAATGTGCGGAACAGTTCCGATACGGATCGCGCCAAGCAACTTGCAGGGCATCGTAACTTCGAGATCGACACCGGGCATGATCTGATGATGACCGAGCCCGATAAGGTCACCGAGATGCTGCTGGAAATCGCGACCAGTTAAACGTCAGCTTTCACAAACCTCCCGGCATTCTTCAGTTCGCCAGATAAATGCCCGAATAGCCCGGTAATTCATCGGGGGTGGCACCGCCCACCGAGAGCATGATCTCGCCCCCGGTTTCGGCGCCGGGGATTGCGTCGGGGCCGAGGTTGAACAGGCAGGTAATCCTCTGCCCCTTGCTGACTCGTTCGAAGCGCAGCAGCATGCCGTCGGCCGTGCAATGTTTAAGCGCGCCGGAGCGAAGCGCCGGGCTCGATTGGCGCAAGGCCAGTACTTGGCGGGTAAGCGCCAGTTGCGAGGCCGGGTCTTTGTCCTGCACGGCGACGGCGCGCGCGGTGTTGGCCGGCGAAAGCGGTAGCCAGGGCGTGCCGGTGGTGAAGCCACCGAGCGGCTCGTTGCGCCAGGGCATCGGGGTACGGACGCCATCGCGCGACAGGGTCAGCGGGTAATTGGCGATGGCTTCGGGGTCTTGCAGCAGTTCGAAGGGGATGTCGTCCTGCTCCAGCCCCAGTTCCTCGCCTTCGAACAGGATGATATTGCCGCGTAGCGCCGCCAGCAGCGCGATCTTCATGCGGGCGTAGCGAGCCTTGTTTTCGGGCGCGCACCAGCGCGAGACGGCGCGGGGGGCGTCGTGGTTTTCGAACGCCCAACTGGGCCAGCCTTCGCCTTTGCGCCCCGGCCATCTGGCGATGGTCTCGGCGATGAATTGCGGGGTCAGGTCGGGGGAATAGAGGAAGTCGAAGCTGTAAGCGCTCGATAGCCGGTGATCGCCCGCAGTATAGGCCTTCATTTCGGTCTCGGCCTTGTCGCCGCCGACTTCGGCCACGGTGAAGATCGCGCCGTATTCCGCGCAGAGCTTGGCGATGCGCTCGATGAAGGGGATCATCCCGGGCTGGGACTGGCTGTAGCGCTTGATCTGGTAATCGAAGGGGCGAGTGCGCGGCCTGGTGTGGCGCGCCTGCGGATTGTTGCGCAGGCGCGGGTCGTGCATGGCATGGTTCAGGGCGTCGAGCCGGAAGCCATCGACGCCGCGATCGAGCCAGAACTTCGCCACCGCGAGCAAGGCCTGCTGGACTTGGGGATTGGCCGCATTGAGTTGCGGCTGCTCCTTCAGGAACGTGTGCATGTAATATTGCCGGCGCCGCGCGTCCCAGGTCCAGGCCGGGCCACCGAACACCGATTGCCAATTATTGGGCGGGGTACCGTCGGGCTTGGGGTCGGCCCAGACGTACCAGTCGGCTTGCGGGTTTTCTTTGTCCTGCCGGCTGGCGGCGAACCAGGCGTGCAGGTCCGAGGTATGGGCATAGACCTGATCGATGATCACTTTCAGGCCGAGGTCATGCGCGCGCGCTACCAGCGTGTCGAAGTCGGCGAGCGTGCCGAAAATCGGATCGATGTCGCAATAATCGGCGATATCGTAGCCGAAATCCACCATCGGCGAGGTGTAGAACGGCGAGATCCAGATCGCATCGACCGCCAGCGAGGCGACATGGTCGAGATGCGCGGTGATGCCCGCGAGGTCGCCGATGCCATCGCCGTTCGAATCGGCAAAGCTGCGCGGATAGATCTGGTAGATCGCGGCGCCGCGCCACCAGGGTTGCGGCGAGGCTGGATCAGGACGTCTGGCCATGGCGATGGAAAGCTCCGGCTGCGGTCGAGCAGGCCGTTCGGGCGAGCACCCTTACGGATTAGTATGATCAATTTGCACAAAACTTTGCTGCGCTGCAATAGAGGCTTGTGGATGCCTGCCCTGTGGCATAGCGTGGGAACTGGAGGAACCGGAGGCCGATCAATTAGCACTCGACCGGGTGGGGCGCATGCGCTTCCGCGCGGTCATCGCCAGCCATGGGAGCCTGCGCTTGACCACCACCTCTTCTCCTGACGCCCAGACCGTCACCGAACCTGTAGCCCTGCGTGGCGGTTCCGAGCAGATGTCGATCAACGATCTGCTGATCGATGTATTGCGCCATCGTCTCGGCAAGGACGAGCGCGCGGCCAAGCCGCTTGATTGGTACACCGCCGTCGTGTTGTCGCTGCGCGATCGCATCATCGACAAATGGATGGAATCGACCCGGCGCACCTATGACGATGGCGGCAAGCGCGTCTATTATCTGAGCCTCGAATTTCTGATCGGGCGGTTGCTACGCGATGCTCTGTCCAACCTCGATCTGACCGGCGAGATGGAAGCGGCGCTGAAGGAGAATGGCTTCGAATTGTCGGCGCTGGAAGACATCGAGCCCGATGCGGCGCTGGGCAATGGCGGCCTGGGGCGGCTGGCGGCGTGCTTCATGGAGAGCCTCGCCAGCCTCGATATCCCGGCCTATGGCTATGGCATCCGCTATGTGAACGGCATGTTCCGCCAGCGTATCGACGATGGCTGGCAAGTCGAATTGCCCGAAACCTGGCTGGCGCACGGCAACCCCTGGGAATTCCCGCGCTGGGAAAGCGCTTATCGCATCGGTTTCGGTGGTGAAGTGGTGGAAACCCGCAATGGCGTCGCCTGGCATCCCGCCGAGCAAGTGCTGGCGACGGCGATCGACACCCCGGCGGTGGGTTGGCGCGGCAAGCGGGTGAACACGCTGCGGCTGTGGACCGCCAGTTCGATCGATGCGCTGCGGCTCGATGCCTTCAATGCCGGCGACCATTTCGGGGCGCTGGCCGATCAGGTCCGCGCCGATAGTCTGGTACGCGTGCTTTACCCTGCCGACTCCAGCGCGGCGGGCCAGGAACTGCGGTTGCGGCAGGAGTTCTTCTTCTCCTCGGCCTCGATCCAGGACATCGTCCGCCGTCACGTCCAATATGACGGCGACGTCCGCACGCTGCCTGACAAGGCGGCGATTCAGCTCAACGACACGCACCCGGCGGTGGCGGTGGCCGAGCTGATGCGGCTGCTGATGGATAGCTACGAGTTGGATTTCGACGAGGCGCTCGACGTTACCCGGCGGACAATGGGCTATACCAATCACACGCTACTGCCCGAGGCGCTGGAAAGCTGGCCGCTGCCGCTGTTCGAGCGCTTGCTGCCGCGCCATATGCAGATCATTTATGGCATCAACAGCCGGGTGATGCGCGAAGCCGGCCGGGCGCGCCTGGGCGATGCGGCGATGGCGGCGATCTCGCTGATCGACGAAAGCGGCGACCGGCGGGTGCGCATGGCCAATCTTGCCTTCACCGGCGCGCATAGCGTCAACGGCGTCGCCGCGCTGCATACCGAGCTGATGAAGACCACGGTGTTTTCCGACCTGCACAAGCTTTACCCGGACCGTATCAACAACAAGACCAATGGCGTCACCCCGCGCCGCTGGCTGCAGCAATGCAATCCGGGGCTCACGCAAGTCATCCGCGATGCCATCGGCAGCGATTTCCTCGACGATGCCGAGAAGCTGAGCGCCTTGAACGCGCTGGCCGACGATGCCGCGCTCGGTGAGAAGGTGATGGCGGTGAAGCGCGCTAACAAGGTGGCGCTGGCGGCGCATCTCAAGGAATTGACCGGGGTGCGGCTCGATCCTGATGCTTTGTTCGACGTGCAGGTGAAGCGCATTCACGAATATAAGCGGCAATTGCTCAATCTGGTCGAGACGGTAGCGCTTTACGACCAGATCCGCAGCCATCCCGAGAAGGATTGGGTGCCGCGCGTCAAGATCTTCGGCGGCAAGGCGGCGTCGAGCTATCATAACGCCAAGCTGATCATCAAGCTGACCAATGACATCGCCCGGCGAGTGAATTCCGATCCGGCGGTCGGTGGCCTGCTGAAAGTGCTGTTCGTGCCCAATTACAACGTGTCGCTGGCCGAGCGGATCATTCCGGCGGCGGATCTGTCCGAGCAGATCTCCACCGCCGGCATGGAAGCGTCGGGCACCGGCAATATGAAGTTCGCGCTGAATGGTGCGCTGACCATCGGCACGCTCGATGGCGCCAATATCGAAATCAAGGACCGGGTCGGTGACGACAATATCTTCATTTTCGGGCTGACCGCGGATGAAGTCGCCGAAAAACGGGCCAATCAATATGACCCACGCGAGCTGATCGATGCTTCGCCCGAGTTGCATCAGGCGGTGCATGGGATCGCCAGCGGGGTGTTCTCGCACGACGATCCCACCCGTTACGAAGGCCTGATGGCGGGGCTCTACGACCATGACTGGTTCATGGTCGCGGCCGATTTCGATAGCTATGCCGAGGCGCAGCGCGCGGTGGATGCGCGCTTTACCGATCACGCAAGCTGGCGCAGCAGTGCGATCCGGAACATTGCCAATGTCGGCTGGTTTTCGTCGGACCGTACCATCGGCGAATATGCCAGGGACATCTGGGGCGTAAAATAGACCTATCCCATCTGACCGCCTCACCGTGACGGAGCCCATTTTGCCGGAATGCCAAAAAAGCGCCGAATGCCAGAGCCCATGCAAGAAGAGAGGACGGAGCAATGCTGGACATTGTGACTGACCTAAGTTTTTGCTGTTACATGGTTTAACGCGAAACGTAGTTCGACCGTAGGTAAAAACCGGTGCCCACTTTTTCGCACGATGCTCTAAAGGAAGATGGTCGGCGCGGCAGGAGACTTTGCTTGCGTTCTGGCAAAATGGGATAGGTGCTAGTGAAGCCATCGAAATCGGCCATCAATGCCCTGCTGGAGGGGACGCATGGGGACCCTTTCTCGCTGCTGGGGCTGCATGACGGGCCGAAGGGGACTTACGCCCGGGCCTTGCTGCCTGGCGCGGAGGTGGCCGAAGCTTTCAGCCTGACCGGGGTACCGCTCGGCCAGCTCAAGCAGGTGGATGAGGCGGGCCTGTTCGAAGGGCCGATTACCGGCGGTCGGCAGCCAGTGACGTATCGCTGCACCTCCGGCGGCTTTAGCTGGCTGATCACCGATCCCTATAGCTTCGGCCCCGTGCTCGGCCCGTTCGACGATCTGTTGATGGCCGAAGGCACCCACCAGCGCTTGTTCGACAAGCTGGGCGCGCATCTGATCGAGCATGAAGGCGCGAAAGGCGTCCATTTCGCAGTCTGGGCGCCGAATGCCCGGCATGTCAGTCTCGTTGGCGATTTCAACGATTGGGATCATCGCCGCCACCCGATGCGCCGCCGCGCCGACATCGGCGTGTGGGAAATCTTCCTCCCCGATATCGCCGAAGGTCGCGCTTACAAATACCGGATCGTCAGCGCCAATGGCACGGTGCTGCCGCTCAAGGCCGATCCCTTCGCCTTTGCCGCCGAATTGCGCCCGAGCACCGCCTCGCTGACCACCGCTCCGTCCCGGCAGGAGTGGGGCGATCAGGCGCATCGTTCGTTCTGGGCCGGGGTCGATCCCCGCCGCCAGCCGATTGCGATTTACGAGGTCCACCCCGGATCGTGGCAGCGCGATGACCATGGCTGGTTTCTGTCGTGGGACGAACTGGCGTCGCGGTTGATCCCCTATGTCGCCGAAATGGGCTTTACTCACATCGAGTTCATGCCGGTTTCCGAGCATCCCTATGATCCGAGTTGGGGCTACCAGACGACGGGGCTTTACGCCCCCTCGGCACGGTTCGGCGAGCCTGAGGGGTTTGCCCGCTTCGTCGATGGCGCGCATCGCGCCGGGATCGGCGTGCTGATCGACTGGGTGCCGGCGCATTTCCCCACCGACGAACATGGCCTCGCGCATTTTGACGGCACCGCGCTCTACGAACATGCCGACCCCAAGCTGGGCTTCCACCCCGACTGGAACACTGCGATCTACAATTTCGGGCGCCGCGAAGTTGCCAGCTTTCTCGTCAATAATGCGCTCTATTGGGCCGAGCGCTATCATGTCGACGGGCTGCGGGTCGATGCCGTCGCCTCGATGCTGTATCGCGATTATTCGCGCGAGGCGGGGGAATGGATTCCCAACGAGGCCGGCGGCCGCGAGAATTGGGAAGCGGTGAACTTCCTCCGCGCGACCAACCGCGCCGTCTATGCGGCCCATGCCGGCTTCATGACGATCGCCGAGGAATCGACCGCCTGGCCCGGCGTGACCCTGCCGGCCTACGATGGCGACGCCTCGGCCAGCAGTCTGGGTTTCGGCTTCAAGTGGAACATGGGCTTCATGCACGATACGCTGCAATATATGCAGCGCGATCCCATCCACCGCCGCTGGCACCACAGCGATATCACCTTCGGGCTGATGTACGCCTTTGCCGAGAATTTCGTGCTGCCGCTCAGCCATGACGAGGTGGTGCATGGCAAAGGTAGCCTGCTTACCAAGATGGCGGGCGATGATTGGCAGAAGTTCGCCAATCTGCGCGCTTATTACGGCATGATGTGGGGCTATCCCGGCAAGAAACTGCTGTTCATGGGGCAGGAGTTTGCCCAGCGGCGCGAATGGAGCGAGGACCGCGCGCTGGATTGGGAATTGCGCGGGGCAGCGCGGCATGAGGGCGTGCGCTCGCTGGTGCGCGATCTCAATTGGCTTTATGTCGACAGGCCAGCGTTGCATGCCGGCGATTGCGATCGTGAGGGCTTCGAGTGGCTGATCGTCGACGATGCCGAGAATTCGGTCTTCGCCTGGCTGCGGCGCGCGCCGGGAGAAAAACCGGTAGCGGTGATCGCCAATATGACCCCAGCGCTGCACACGCATTACCGCGTGCCCTTGCCGCAGGATGGCGCCTGGCGGGAAATTCTCAATACCGATGCGACGGCTTATGGCGGTAGCGGGCAAGGCAATATGGGCATGGCAACGGCAAAGGATGGTGCTGCTCATCTCGTGCTGCCGCCGCTGGCGACCCTCATGCTGGAGCCGGCAGGATGAGGTCTCTCTCTCCAAATCCTCCCCCTTTGGGGGAGGTGGCAGCCCGCAGGGCTGA
>JAMFSI010000078.1 GCA_026225215.1 Sphingomonas palustris
GATCGCATTCTCGACCAAGGGCTGGAGCAGCAGCGAGGGCAGGCGCGCCTTGGCGACGCGCGGGTCTACCTCGAAACTGGGGCGCAACCGATCCTCGAAGCGCATCTTTTCGATTTCGAGATAGAGCTTCAGCGTCTCCACCTCCTGCTCGATCGTCACATGCGCGGTCGGCTCGTTGGCGAGCGTATAGCGCAGGAAGGAGGAGAGGCGGCTCAGCATCAGGTTCGCCCGCTCGGTCTGCTTGAGCAGCACCAGCGTCGAGATCGAGTTGAGCGTGTTGAACAGGAAATGCGGGTTGAGCTGATAGCGCAGCATCGCCAGCTGGGCGCTCGTCGCCTGGCTCTCCAATCGCAGCAACTGGTCGTTCTGTTCCTCGATCTGGAGGAAGAAATTGGTAGCATAATAAAGCGCCGACCACGCCCCGAGCAGCGTCGCATCGAGATAAAACACGCCGATGAACAATTGCGCGAAGCTGAGCCCGCTGTCGGACCGGTACAGCCCGATCACCCAGCTATCGATGAAGGCATAAAGGCTGACCGCCAGCGGGAGCATCAACACCGTCACCCCCCAGGTGATCAGCGGGCGCTGCGAGATCAACTGGCGGTAAATCACCGCCAGGATCAACGAGATCGAATAGCCCGTGATCGTTGCGATCACCACCAGCACCAGAAACGACAGTGGCTGGGCATTGGCCAGGCTCGACATCGCCCGCAGCAACATCGCGCCACCCCAGCCGGCCAACTGCAAGCGCCAGAACGCTTTGTTCTTGTTGGCAAAAAACGGCGTCGGGCGGAACGGAAGCACGGCCATGGGGGGTGTTTACCGCAAAAATCCGCCGATCGCGAAGGTTTTTGGTCAAGTTGTGGAAGGGATGGGGATAAAAAGGTCAAGGTGCGAGGGCTATTGCCCTCGCGCTCCCGTTCCTGGCGGCGTGGGCTGACGGTTCGGCATAGCGCAATTTCGCAGCGCCGCAGGCTGTATGGCCGCTGCGCGGAGGACAACCACAAGGCAAGGGCGCGCTACGATGACAATGACGGGGAGCGCGAGGGGGTTACCCCTCGCACCTAAACCTATATCTTATCGATTAACCCTTGGAATCCAAAGCCTGCGCCAACCCATCCGCACCGATCGCGCCTGACAGCAGCCGGCCACCCGCCACCCAGCTCGGCGTGCCGCTGAAGCCCAGTTGGCGTGCATATTCGAGATTGCGTTCGATTTCGGCCTCGGTGGCGGGATCGGCGATGGTCTGGCGGGCGCGGGTCATGTCAAGCCCGGCGGTGGCGGCGGCCTGGGCGATGGTGGTGGCGTCGGGGTGGCCGATCGCGAACATTGCCTTGTGAAAGGCGGCGTAGCGGCCTTGCGCGGCGGCGGCGAGTGCCATTTTGGCGGCGTCGGTGCTTTCCGGGGTGAGGATTGGGAGATCGCGCACCACGACCTTGAGGTCGGGCCGTGCGGCGGTCAGTTGTTCGACATCGGCGACGCTGCGGCGGCAGTAAGTGCAGGCATAGTCGGTGAATTCGACCAGCGTCTGCTTGCCTTGGGGATTGCCGAGCACCGCGCCGGGCCAGCCGTGCTCGAGTTCGCCGCGCATCCCGGCCAGCGCCTTGGTGTCCTCCTGGTGGTGAAGATTGTCCATCGCCTCGGGCAGCACTTCGGGGTGGTTGACGATGTAGTCATGGACCATGCGGTCGCCAGTCTGGTGCTGCACGGCGAGAGTGCCGAGCGCGCCCGCCAGGCCGCCGAATACGGCGCAGGCGATGGCGAGAACGAGCAGGCCCGATTGGCGGGGAGCGGAGGGATCGGCCATGCCTGGCGCCTATCCGTGTTTCTTGCCACGGGCAAGCGCGCTGCGGGCTTGCATGGCGATGTCCTGCGCGCGCAGCCAATCGGGTGAGCCTGGGGGCAGGCCGGCCTCGGCGGCCTCGGCGTTGCGGCCGGCGGCGGACATATTGTCGTTCAGGGCTTCCTGCTCGGCGCCGGCCAGCCGGGCGCGCGGCAGATCGCCGGCTTGTTCATAGACCTCGCCCAGCACGTACCAGGCAAAGGGGTTCTCGCGATCGCGCGATACCGCGGCAGTCAGCACGCGGCGGGCCTCGGCGAAATGGGGGCCGGGGCGGGGATCGCTGCCTTCGCGCCGTTCGGGGTCGTTATTGGCGGCGGCTTCATCGGCGGCGATCAGCGCATGGCCGAAGGTGGTAGCGATCAGCGGCTGGTTGTTCGTCAATTCGGTGGCGCGGCGCAGCGGCTCGATCGCTTCGGCCGGCTTCCCCGCTTCGAGCAGGATCTGGCCCTTCAGCTCGAGAGAATAGGGATTGTCCGGTGCTTCGGCGAGCAGACTGTCGGATTCGGCCATCGCCTTGTCGAGAAAGCCTTCCTTATGCCAGGCATAGGCGCGGGCATAGCGCGCCGGCACGCTGGTCATATATTCGGGATAAGTCTGCATCGTATCAGCCGGTTCGGCGAGATAGCCGAATAGCTTGGCTTTGACGCGCTGGAACCGCGCATCCAGTGCCGGATCGGGCTTGCGATTCCAGGCCGGGTCCTTTTCATAGCTGTCTTGCAGAAAAGCGATGCGGTCATCGGTCAGCGGGTGGTCGGTGTAAAAGGCGTCGTCGGCGTTGCGAGTGTAGCCGTAGCGGTTTTCCAGGTTCAGCAGCTTATGGAAGAATTCGATCGAGCCGCGCCCGGAAATGCCGGCGGCCGACAGGAATTTCGCGCCGGCAGCGTCGGCGCTTTCCTCCTCGCCGCGCGTGTAGGATAGATATTTACCCAGCGCGGCCTGCTGGCCCGCCATCAATACGCCCATCGCGGCCTCGCCGCCCCCGGCCGCCGCCGCTGCCGCGCCGAGCAACAGCGACAGGATGCTGATGTGCCCGGCAGCCACCGCGCCGCGATCGTCGATGGCATGGCCGCCGACGACATGGCCCAGCTCATGCGCGATCACGCCTTGCACTTCGTTGGCGCTGTCGGCGGCGTTGATCAGCCCGGAATTGAGATAGACCGCCTGCCCCCCGGCGACGAAGCTGTTGATCTCGGGGTCGTTGACCAGGACGATATCGACATTCTTGGGATCGAGCCCGGCGGCAGCGATCAGCGGCGTCGCCATGTCATGGAACAGCGCCTCGGTTTCGGCATCGCGGAGCACCTCCTGCGCGGCTACCGGGGTCATGCATAGTGCCAGCGCCGGAAGCGCAGCAAGATAGCGGGCGAACAATGGAATTCGGGCAGCCATGCGAATCTGCGCCTAGCACGCCCTGCTGAACCGGGGCTGAAAAATCGGGGCGGATATGGCGGGTGTCAGGCCTAGGTTATTTTTTTGCAGGCGTCGTCGTCGCCCTTGTCACAAGCCAGCTTGAACAGTTCCAATGCCCGCGCAGGATTCTTGGCGACACCCTCGCCCTTGTCGTAATCGACCGCGAGGTTGAAACACCCGGTGCTATCGCCACCGTCGCAGGCGCGCAGATAATATTCGGCGCCCTTGACGACATCCTTGGCGACACCTTCGCCCGCGTCATAGTCGACCGCGAGGTTGAAGCAGCCGGTGCTATCACCAGCATCGCAGGCCCGGCGATAATATTGGGCCCCCTTGGCGGTATCCTTGGCGACGCCTTCACCCTTGTCGTAATCGATCGCGAGGTTGAAGCAGCTGCGGGCACTGCCGCCCTCGCAGGCCCGCTGATACAATTCGGCTGCCTTGGCGACGTCCTTGGTAATGCCGTCGCCCTTGTCGTAGTCCATCGCCAGGTTTTCGCAGCCTTTTGCCGAATTCCCGCTATCGCAAGCCTGGCGATAGAGGGCGACCGAGCGCGCCAGATCCTTGGCGACGCCTTCGCCCTTTTCGTAATCGACGCCGAGATTGTTGCAGGCCTTGGCGTGGCCGAGATTGCACGCCTTGTCATAGAGCGCGGCGGCGTGTGCCTCGTCCTTGGCGATGCCGTCGCCGTCGTCATAGTCGACGGCCAGATTGTAACACGCCCCTCGGTCCCCGCTGTCACAGGCCTTGGTGGAGCGGACGACCTCTTCAGAAGGTGTGGCAGCGGTATCGGTAGGCGTGGCGACAGCTGCGCTGGCGGGCGGGCTCGCGGTGAGAATTATCGCGGCAGTGGCAGCGGCGGTAAAGGCGCGAAACATCGTCAATCTCTTTCGCTGAGCCCGCAGGCTGTTGAAGGTGATCGGAGCTTTGTATCACTCCTGCGACAATAATTCCTCGGTAATTTGCCCGATGCCGTCAATGCCGGAGAGCATATTTTACCTTTGCCGCACCGAGCGACCTGCCGCTCAAACAAAAAGGGCGGCCCCGAAAGGCCGCCCTGCTCGTCTACAGGCACCGGGAGTAATCCCGATGACCCATGAGATTACTTGATTTCGACGGTACCGCCGGCTTCTTCGACCTTCTTCTTGATCTCTTCGGCCTCGGCCTTGCTCACGCCTTCCTTGATCGCCTTGGGAGCCGATTCCACGAGGGTCTTGGCTTCGGTCAGGCCGAGCTGGGTGATGGCGCGGACTTCCTTGATGACCTGGATCTTCTTGCCGCCGTCACCGGTCAGGATGACGTCGAATTCGGTCTGCTCTTCAACCGCAGCAGCGGCTTCGCCACCACCGGCAGGGGCGGCTACGGCCACGGCAGCAGCAGCGGACACGCCCCATGCTTCTTCCAGGGCCTTGGCAAGGTCGGCGGCTTCGAGAACGGTCAGCTTCGACAGTTCGGATACGAGAGTGGCGATATCAGCCATGATGATTTACTCCTGATGATAGGTAGGGCCGGGCGCTGGAGGATGCCAGCGCCGGCGTCTTGCGGTTCAGTCTTATGCGGCTTCCTTGGTGGCATACGCGCCAAAGACGCGAGCCAGCTTGCCTGCCGGGGCCGTGACAACCTGCGCGATCTTGGTCGCCGGTGCCTGGACCAGGCCAATCAGCTTGGCGCGCAATTCGTCGAGCGAAGGCATCGAGGCGAGCGCCTTGATCCCTGCGGCATCGAGCAGATGCGCACCCATCGCGCCGCCAACGATTTCCAACTTGTCGTTGGTCTTGGCGAAATCGATAGCGATCTTTGCAGCGGCAACCGGATCGACCGAAGTCGCCAGCGCCACGGGACCGGTGAGCAAGTCACTGATTCCAGCATAATCGGTATCCGCGATGGCCAGCTTGGCAAGAGAGTTCTTGGAAACCTTGAACGTGGCGCCGCCATCGCGCATCTTCACGCGCAGGGCCGTGGTTTGGGCCACGGTCATGCCGAGGTTGCGGGTGATCACCACCACGCCGACCTCGTTGAAGTTTGCGGTCAAAGCTGCGACCGCGTCGGCTTTCTGCGAACGATCCATGCTTACTCCTTCACGATGACCGCTTGACCCTGAGGCAAGCGGTCGGGCTGCCCATGCCGCGATAGCGGCACGGATAAGATCCCATCCCGCGAGATGCGGAACGGGCGAGTCCAGTGATGGGGAAGGAGTGCGCGGGACACCGCCAGGGCGCCAGACGCTGGGGGCACCGCACCTGACCATCAGGAGAGGGGCCTAAAGCTCTTTTCCCCGTCTAGGCTGGGAATTAAGCAGCAAGCTGCACCAGCGGTCTCGGACGGACGACGCCGGGCGAACCCGACAGTCGAGCGCGGCCTTTAGAGGTGTGGCAGGCGATGTCAAGTTGCGGTGCGGCCTCGACGCGACGAAAGTCAACCAGGCGCGATCATTTGTCGGGTCTTTGCCGCTTGTTAACCCCATAGTACGTATTGGTCCGTTAGGTATTAATCCGTAAAATCGGTGTAGCGCGCCGGTGTGGCGTGGATTGCGGCTCGATTGCCGGCAGATTGTGGGAATATGATGGACGCACCGGCAATTTTAACGGGCAAACAGGTCGCACCATATCATTCACGAGAGCGGCTTGGTCCCATCGAGGGAGTCGTCGTGGCCCCGTCGTGGCTGCGCCCGGCGGTGCTCGATCGCATCGAACAAGTCGTCGTCACGCTGCTGTGGGTGTGGATGGTCGAGCGCGTCGCGGTATCCTTCTTTCGCGACGGCAACCACACGTCATGGCTCGTGCTGATTTCCGAGACGGCGGTGATGGTGTTCACGCTGATCCGCCGACCCACGATAGCGATTTCGATGAATCTCGGCGACTGGCTGCTGGCGATTACCGCCACCGCCGCGCCGCTGATGGTTCTGCCCGGCAGCGATCCCGTCTTTGCCCTGCGCGTCGCCGGGGTGATCCTGGTGATGGTGGGTAATTTCGGGCAGGCCAGCGCCAAGTTGATGCTGGCGCGCAGCTTCGGCATCGCCCCGGCCAATCGCGGCGTCAAAGTCGAGGGGCCTTACCGCCTGGTGCGCCATCCGATGTATGCGGGTTATCTTATCGTCCATATCGGCCTGGTGCTGTTGATGCCGCTGCCGATCAATATCGTGATTTATGCCATTGGCTGGACGGCGCAAATCCGCCGGTTGCTGGCCGAAGAACGGCTGTTGAGTGAAGATCCCGCCTATCGGGCTTATATGGCGCGGGTACGGTGGCGGTTGATCCCCGGGATTTTCTAGGCGCCAGAAATTCCGGGAACCGGAATTTCGAACCAGGCATGCCACCGCCATTGACA
>JAMFSI010000009.1 GCA_026225215.1 Sphingomonas palustris
CGTCGCGGCGCTCGCGGCGATCAAGGATGCGACGGCGGCAGGCGTCAGGTTCGATGGCCCTGTCGTCGCGGTGTTGACTTCGAGCGGGCTCAAGGATTCGGCACCGTTCGATGGCGCCCATCCGCTGACCACCGATGCTGAGGTCGTCGCCATTCTCGCCCAAGCGGCCACCCTTGCCGAAGCGGGTACGGAGCGCACCCATGGTTAAGGCGATCGGCGTGTCGTTCGACGGCACGGAAACCCCGGATCGCGCCCGCGCCATCGTTCGCATGGCGGAGGAGCAAGGCGCCGATCGGCTGTGGTTCGCCTGCCACCTGTTCCAGCGGGAGCCGATCGCGATGGCGGGTGCGGCGCTGGCGCAGAGCCGCGATCTCAAGATCGTCCTGACCGCGCTCAGCCCCTATGTGCTGCACCCGGTCTATTGCGCGATGGCGGCGGCGACGCTGAGCGAAATCTATCCTGGCCGCGTCGCGCTCTGCCTGGGCGTTGGCGCGCCGCGCGATCTGGATTGCGCGGGGATCGAAGCCTCGAAGCCGCTCACGGTGGTGCGAGAGGCGATCGAGATCTGCCGCTCGCTGTTCGCGGGCGAGACGATCCAGCACGACGGGCAGGTGTTCAAGATCCGCGATCGTGCCCTGGCGACGGGACCGAGTGGCGTGCCACTCTTCGTTGCGGCATCAGGGCCGCAGATGCTGCGTCTCGCCGGCAAACTTGCCGATGGCGTTGTGATCAGCGCGGCGGCTTCACCCGAATTTCTTGTCAGTTGCCTCGATCGCGTGGCGGAGGGCGAATCCCCTGCCGGACGCAAGGTGCTGCGGCTCGGCTATGCATTCGGCGCAGTCAATGCGGAGCCGACGCTGGCGCATGCCGAGCTGCGGCAAATCCTGGCGTTCATCCTGCGTGGCAAGCATCATGCTCCCAATCTGGAAATGGCCGGCTCCATGCTCGATCAGCAGGCACTGGCCGACGCTTTCTTGGCGGGGGATTGGCGGACCGTCGAGACGCTGCTCACTGACGAAATCGTCCGTAATCATTCCGTCAGTGGCACCGAACAACAGGTGCGCGATCGCATTGGCCGTTATGCGGCGGCGGGCCTCGACGAAATGGTCCTGATGGGGCCGCAGACTTTGGAAGATCTCCGCAATCTGATCCGGATCGCGAAGGAGACGGTCGCTTGAGCCACGCATGGGGCCGACGACCGAGACCGCACGGCAAACCCAAGGGGAGTTGAAATGACGCGACAGAGCAGCCATTCCTCGGGCCTTTATTCGGCCTATGTCGTCGGTGTCCTCGCGCTCGCCTATACGATGGCGTTCGTCGATCGCCAGGTGCTGTCGCTGATGGTCGGGCCGATCAAGGCCGATCTGGGCATCACCGACGTACAGTTCAGCCTGCTTCAGGGCCTGTCCTTCGCGATCTTCTATACCTTCCTGGGCCTCATCATCGCGCGCCTGGCCGATAGCTACAGCCGTAAGACGATCATCGCGCTATGCGTGCTGCTGTGGAGTGTGATGACCGCGGCGTGCGGCTTCGCCGGCAGTTTTCCGATGCTGCTGCTTTGCCGAGTGGGCGTCGGCGTGGGCGAGGGCGGCCTTTCGCCCGCAGCTTACTCACTGATCGCCGATCAGGTGCGCAAGGAGCGGTTGGCGCTTGCGGTGGGCACCTACAGCGTCGGCCTGGCGGCGGGCGCCGGGCTGGCGCTGATCTTCGGCGGCTATGCGGTGCTAAAGCTTTCTGCAATGAAATTCACCGCCTGGCCGCTGGCGGCGATGCATCCGTGGCAGCAGGTGTTCCTGCTGGTCGGCGTTCCCGGCGTGGTGGTGAGCTTTCTGGTCTGGACCATTCAGGAACCGGCGCGGCAGAACAAGGTTAGCGCAGGCCACGCGGTACCATCGAGCGAGGTGCTCCGCTTTGCGCGGCACAACGCCGCCCTGCTCGCCTTTCTGTTCCTCGGTGTCTCGCTGCTGAGCGCGGTCGCGAACGGCATCCTCGCCTGGGCGCCCGCTTACTTCATGCGCCAGCACGGCTGGACAATCGCAGAGGTGGGGCGGCGGCTTGGCATTGTGATCCTGTTGGGCGGCACGATCGGCACGGTGAGCGGTGGCCTGATCTGCGACCGATGGGCGGTGAAACACGGCCCGACCGCCTCGATCGCGGTGATGATCATGTCCGCCATGTTCACGCTGGTGCTGGGCGTCGCGGCGCCGCTGATTGCCAATCCCTGGATCTCGCTCCTGGCCTTCGTGCCGCTGGTCGGCTTCATGCTGATGCCTTGGGGGGTTGCCGGCGCGGCGATCCAGATGATCGCGCCGAACGAATTACGCGCGCAATTGTCCTCGGTCTATCTTTTTGCGATTAACCTGCTTGGGCTGGGGCTCGGGCCGACCACGGTGGCGTTGATCTCGGAAAAGCTTTTCGTGGGGGACAAGCATGCGCTTTCGATGGGGATCGTGATTATGACGGCGATAGCGACACCGCTGGCGCTGATCGCGCTGCTCCTGCTGGTCCGCCCGTTCCGGCGCGCGGGTGAAAACCCGACCGCCTGGATGGAGGAACGGGTCGCGGTGGCGGTAATGGCATCGGCTGCGATCGTGCCATGACGGACGGCGATCGGACGATAGAAGGCGCGCGAAGCGCCGCGCGGGAATCCAGCCAGTCGCTGCAGCGCGCGCTGCGCGTGCTCAACCTTTTTGCCGAGGTGCCGGGCGAACTCGGCGTGCGGGAGGTTGCGCGGCGGCTTGGCCTGTCCCCCACCATCGTCCAGCGGCTGATCACGACGCTGGCGGCAGAGGCCGTGCTCGAAAAGTCGGCGATCACCGGGCGCTACCGGATCGGGCCCAAACTCTTTCAGTTGGGGCGCCTCTATGTTCGCACCAACGACCTGGTCAGCGTCGCCATGCCCGAACTCACTCGCATGGCCGAGGATTTCGGACTTAGCGCATCTCTGGGTACGCTGGCCGGCGACAAGATGATGTACGCCGCGGCGGCACAGGCGCGTAGCCCGATCAGCGTGCGGGTAGAGCCCGGCGAACTGACCGACATTCACAGCACCGCGTTCGGTAAGGCGATCCTGTTCGATATGGAGGATAGCCGTATCCTCGCCCTGCTAGGATCCGGCCCCTATCGCGCCAAGGCCGAAAAGACGCTGACCAGTTACAACGCGCTGATGACTGATCTGCGGGTCGCGCGGACACGCGGCTATGCGATATGCGACAGTGAGAACATCGACGGCGTCTATGCGATCGCCGCGCCGATCTATGACGAGAAGGACCACATCGTCGCTTCGGTCAGCGCCGCCGTGCCGCATACCCAGCTGGGAAGCACCCCCCCCGAAACGCTGGCGCAGCTGACGATCGGCGCGGCGCAACGGATATCCCAGAAGCTCGGCAGCAGCATGGCGCCATACAAGGCGCTGGAAACAGCCACCTCCTGATGGCGTGCCCAATCGCCTGAACCTCAGATCCAGCTTCGTTTGAGCGTGCGCGCCAAAGCGCGCGCGGATGCCGCACGAGCGCGACATTCCCCGGCATTAAAAATCACCGGAAACCCTGCGCATTTCATTTGACGTGTCCTCATCGATCATTAATATCATTTTTATGAAACACTGTGCCGATAATAGGAACACTCTTGATCACAACCGATCGCTCGGCAAGGCATTGACGGTGCTGCGAACCTTTCTGTGCGACGGTGGCGAACTGGGCATCCGCGATGTGGCGCGGCGGCTCGGCTATTCGCCCGCCGCCGTGTACCGGACGGTTGCGACACTGGTTCAACACGAGTTTCTCGAACAGAATATCGAGAACCGGCGCTACCGGATGAGCATGCGCCACACCAACGGCCTCACCGACGTCAGCGCGCAGGTGGAACGGATTGCCGCCGAGGAATTGGCGCCGTTGGCCCGGGAACACGGCCTTTGCGCCTTCCTGGGTGTTCGACAGGGCAAACGGGTGATCTATCTGCAGAGCCTGATCGAGGCCCAGGTCATCTGCGCGGTGCCGCGCGGCGCCACTGCGCATCTGCATTCCACAGCACTGGGCAAGGCGCTCCTCGCCAGCCTTTCCGAGCCGCAGTGTTCGGACCTTATCGATCGGTTGCCGCTACCTCGGCTGACGAATCAGACGATCGTGGATCCCAAGGCGTTGCGGGCCGAATGTGCGACGGCGCGGCGGCGCGGCTATGCCATCGCCGACCGTGAGGATACGGCCGCGTTCCTTTCCGCCGGCACCTGGATCCGATCGAACGATCCGACGCGGCATGTCGGCATCAGCCTTTCGTTGCCCGCAGCCGATGCCTCGGCAGCGCGGCGGCTAGACGAGCTTTGCGAACTCTCGCTGCGCGCCCGCGATGCCATATCGCGCCGCCTGTCGGCACATGTCCAATCGACCGCCCGGATAAACTGATCTTGACGGAAGAAAATACAATAATTTGTAAGAAAAAAATGCACCTGGGAGGATCGGTTGAATGGAAGGTGACGTGAAAGCCGTCAATCGCGCAATAGCACCGGGAATGATTTAGCCACGGGCGTCGTCGTATTGAGGCATTTCACGAGATGTGTTTGCAATCTTCCATCCTTAGGGGGAATGACGACGTGAGAAATCAAGGCCTTTCGATCCTGCTGCTGTCCACGGCAATGTGCCTGGTGGCCGAAACCGGCCATGCGCAGACAGCGCCGACCACGACGCAGACAGCGTCCTCCGCCCCAACCGACGAACAGGCGATCGTCGTCACCGCGCTGAAGAGGGACACCGGCGTGCTGCAAACGCCGGCGACCGTCGCTGTCATGTCCGGCGCGGCCCTGAAGCTCCACAACATCAACGAAGCCAATGACCTGAACGAAGTCATCCCCGGTCTTGTCGTCACCAAGGGCCTTGGCTCGCTGCCGGGCGTCTACTTCCGGGGCTTGGGATCGAACTCTTCGGTGTTCAATCTCGAGCCATCGGTTCCGATTTATCAGGACGGCGAATATTTCGGCCATCAACGCGATTATTTGACGCCGCTCTATGATGTCGATCATATGGAATTCATTCAGGGCAATGAATCGACCATTCTCGGCAAGAACGTCAGCCTTGGCGCGATCAGTGTGGTGGACAAGCGCCCATCCGATCATTTCGATTATGACCTCACGGTCAGCCACAGCGCTGGGATCGACGGAAACCGAGCCGAAGGAGGCATCACGGTTCCGCTCTCGCCCGACTGGAGCGTCCGCCTCGCCGGCATCGCCCAAAAGAACGACGGCTATATCCGGAACACCTTTACCAATCATAGCGAGCCGGTGACCGAGGATGAATCGGGGCGCCTGATGGTCTCGTATCATCCGTCGGACACGTTTGACGCGCTGCTGAGCTATCAGCATGACCGCCACCGGGTGGAGGGCAATTATTTTCAGGTGCTGGCCGATCCCAAAGGCACGGTCGCGGGCTGGTTGGCCAAGGAGGGTGGCACGACGCCCGTTCCGCTCGGCACGCCCGATTACGCCCAATCGGCGCAACTGGGGCTGGGCGGGACGACCGCCGGCATCGAGCCTTTCGACAACAGCGATGCCAACAAGGTCAACCTGATCCTCAACAAGGATCTGGACGGCATGAAGCTCACCTTCCAGTCGACCTACAAGAATTACGGCAATCCGCGCGCGCTCGATCTGGATTTCACGCCCGCCAACCTGCTGAACGCGGTCGACCGCGAGAACGACGAGGCCGAGACCGAGGAACTGCGGATTTCGACCGACAAAATTTCGCGGCTGAACCTGATCGCCGGCATTTTCTACTATCACGACACCTGGCAATTCTACCGCACGCTCACCGGCCAGGCGAACACCGTGGGCTTCGCGGTGACGGGAGTGACCGACGCGTTCACGCAGGTGAACAGCGCGTCCTTCTCCGCCTATTCGTCGGCGACCTATTCGATCACCGACAAGCTAAAATTGGAGGCAGGCCTGCGCTTCTCGCACGAACACAAGACTGCCTTCCTGAACCGGACGTCCACGGGCGTGCTGGCCGGCGCCTATCAGCCGATCGATAACGGAGTTCCCCAGCCGATCAACGAAAGTCCGCTCGATTACAATGTCGGGCTCAGCTACCAGCCGCTGACCCACCTGATGCTGTATGGAAGCTATGGCCGGGCCTCCAAGAGCGGTTCGTTCCAGGAATTTCCGACCGATCTCGCCGCTGCGCGCTTTACCGCGGAAACCGCGAAATCGGCCGAGATCGGTGCCAAGGGCAGCTTCGTCGGCGGTTACGTCGAACTGGCGCTGTTCGACACCAAAGTGGACGGCCTCCAGACCAATTATACCTCGACTGTCGGCACCCCACCCGTCACCGTGATCTATGTGGGCAATGGCGATGTGCTGTCGAAGGGCGTGGAGTTCAACGCCTCCTACGCGCCGGTCAGGGCGCTGACGCTGGGCGCCAACATCGTCTATGACGATGCCTATTTCACCAAGAATTTCCAGCCGCCGGTACTGGCGGGGGATCAACTGACCCGCGCGCCGAAATGGTCGGGCCGAATCAGCGCCGATTACAAGGTGCCGATCGCGGATGGCAGGGAATTGTTCGCCGGTGCCTCGATGGCCTTCCAAAGCAAGACGCTGCTGCTGCTGTACCGGACGGCGACGACAGCGCCCTATACCGCGACCAACCAGATCGTGGACGGCCGGATCGGCGTGCGCGGCAGGGATGACAAATGGGAACTTTCGTTGCTGGGCACCAACCTGACGGACAAGCGCGTCGTCACCTTCGTGTCCCCGCTCTCGGGTGCCACCGGCGCCTATTACGGCAATTTCAACCAGCCCCGCGTGGTCACGATCCAACTCACCCTCAAGCGGTAAGGCGCAGATTGTGCTGGCGCACATGTCAGGCTGTGCCCGGTGAGCGCCGGCTGCGGGGGCATACGGAGGAGACCTCTTATCAATGGTGGAAGGAGTATGGCGGCCTGTAGGTCGATCAGGACAGCAATTTCCATCTCCGGGCTGCGGGCGCTATTAAAGCTTACGTCTTGTACCAGGGGGAGAAGACATTCACATGCGAGCCCCTGAATGGCCTGAATTGGTCGGTTTCTACCATAATCCACGTCGTCAGCGTTTGGGCCAGAGCCGCCCGAAATCTGGTCATTCAGAAGCAGTCGGCGTGGCCCCAGAACCTTCCGTTCATTCAGGGGATTGCAATCCGGTCCGAGAGGGAACCGCCGAGGACCTTGTAAAGGGTGACGATGTTGTTTTGATCGAGCAGTTCGACGACGATCAGCGACTGCTGGGCGCTGTAGAGCGTTCGTTCCGCGGTGAGAACGTCGAGGTAGCTATCGGACCCGCGGGCATAAAGCGCGCGGGCGAGCTTCAGGCTCTCCGCTGCGGCGGCGACTTGCGCGTTCTGAGCGCGCAGGCGTTCGGCGATGGTGCCGCGTTGGGCCAGGGCGTCGGCAACCTCGCGGAAGGCAGTCTGGATCGCCAATTCATATTGGGCGACGTCCAGCCGATCCTGGGCTCGGGCGTAGTCCAGATTGCCCTTGTTGGCGCCGCCGTCGAAGATCGGCAGGCTGATCGTGGGGCCGAAACTCCACACCCCGGTACCGGGCGCGAACAGGCTCGATAGCGATGCCGTCTCGGTGCCGCCCGATCCGGTGAGACTAATCCTCGGGAAAAAGGCGGCCCGCGCCGCGCCGATGTTGGCGTTGGCGCTTTTCAGCGTGTGCTCGGCTTCGACGATGTCGGGGCGCTGCAGCAAGACTCGCGAATCGAGCGCCGAGGGCGTGGCTCCGAGATGCGCGGCAGGGTCGTCGACGCCTTCGGCCAGGTCTTCGGGCGCAACGGAGGCGCCCACCGCCAGGTTGAGGGCGTTGAGATCCTGGGCGACCTGGGTGGTGTAGCGGGCGACGTCGTCCCTGGCCTGTTCGACGATGGTCTCGGCGCTGCTGACGTCAAGCTGCGAGGCGATGCCGCCGGCCAGCCGCCGCCGCGCCAGATCGACATTGGCCTGAGCGCTGGTCACCGTGTTCCGCGAAACCCCGAGCAGCGAGCGGTCGGCGGCGTAGGTGAGATAGTCGGTGGCGACCTCGGCAACCAGGCTGATCTGGGTGCTGCGCCGGGCGGATTCAGTGGCCAGGTAGCTTTCCAGCGCCGCCTTGGTCAGGCTGCGCACGCGGCCGAACAGGTCCAGCTCGTAGGACGTGGTCCCCACGCTGACGGCATAGTCGGTATAGTTCGCATAAGCGCCGCCAAGCGACGGGGGATATCCCGTGAACGTCCGGCCATAGCTGGGCGCCGCCGAAGCGTCGATGGTCGGCAGGAGCGCGGCGCGCTGGACGTGATACTGCGCCCGGGAGGCCTGGATCTGCGCGATCGCCACTTTCAGGTTGCGGCTGTTGGCCAGGGCCTGGGCGATCACCCGCTGCAATTTCGGATTGGGGAACACAGCGCGCCAGTCGGCGGGCGCGCTGTCAGCGGTTGCGCCGTAGGCCGGCCCGGTGGGCCATGTGGCCGGGACAGGCGCTGCCGGGCGCTGATACTTCGGCTCCAGCGTGACGCAGCCGGCAAGGGCCATGCAGGCCAGGACTGCGGCGGCCGCGAGCGCTCGCGACAACCCGCGGCTCATGGCTCGGCCACCACAGGCGCCGCCGAGCCGGGGGGTGGCGACTTATCAACCTGCCGCTGGCGCAATCCGCCGCGGACGGCGACGAAGAAAAACGGGACCAGGAAGATGGCGAAGACGGTCGCTGTAAACATCCCGCCGATGACTCCTGTCCCGATATCATTCTGGCCGCCCGCGCCGGCCCCGGTGGAGATAGCCAGCGGCGCCACGCCGGCAATGAAGGCGATAGAAGTCATCAAGATCGGCCGCAGCCGCTGGCGCGAGGCGATGATCGCGGCTTCCACTGGCGTCTTGCCGGCTTTTTCCTCGGCGTTGGCGAATTCGACAATGAGAATCGCGTTTTTGGCCGAAAGGCCGATCGTAGTGAGCAGGCCAACCTGGAAGTAGACATCATTGTAGAAACCGCGAAGCGTTGCCGCGAGCAGGGCCCCTACGACGCCAAGCGGGATCACCAGCAGGATCGCGATGGGGATCGTCAGGCTTTCGTAAAGCGCCGCCAGGCACATGAAGACCACCAGGATCGACAAGCCGTACAGCATTGGCGCTTCGCCGCCCGATAGTTTCTCCTGGTAGGACTGGCCGGTCCATTCGAAGCCGATTCCTTGTGGCAGCTTGCCGATCAGCTTCTGCATCTCGTCCATCGCCGCACCCGAGCTTTTGCCAGGCGCCGACTGGCCCTGAATTTCCAGCGACGACACGCCGTTATAATGCTGCAGTTGCGACGGCCCGATCACCCAGTGGTTGGTGGAAAAGGCCGAGAGCGGCGCCATCTCGCCGCTGGACGAGCGCACGTAGAAGCGCCCCAGATCCGCCGGACTCATCCGGAACGGGGCGTCGGCCTGCATATAGACGTGCTTCACCCGGCCGCGGTCAGTGAAGTCGTTGATGTAGCTCGTGCCGGTCGCGGCAGCGACCGTCGCATTGATCTCGGCGAGCGATAGGCCGAGCGCGCCGGCCTTGGCCTGATCGATATCGAGGTCGAGCTGGGGCGTGTCGGGCTGCCCGTTGGGACGCACGCCGGCGAGCACCGGATCATGGGCGGCCATCCCCAGCAGCTGGTGTTCGGCCTGGACCAGTTGGTCGTGGCCGAGCCCGGCCTGGTCCTCCAGCTCGAGGTCGAAGCCGGAGGCAATGCCGAGGTCACGGACGGCGGGCGGGATGATGGCGAAGACCTGGCCATCGGAGATTTTCCCAAATGCGCCCATGGCGCGCCCGGCAATGGCGGGCCCGCGGTTCTGCGCGCCGCGCCGGTCCGCCCAGTCTTTCAGCTTGACGAAGGAAATGCCGATGTTCTGGCCGAAGCCGGCAAAGCTAAACCCGCTGACCGAGAAAATGGCCTCCACGTTGTTCTTCTCGACCGACAGGTAATGCGCCTCGACCGCGCGGGCCGCGGCCTCGGTGCGGGACTGGACCGCCCCTGCGGGCAGGGTGAACAGGTTGATGATCTCGCCCTGGTCCTCGTCAGGCAGAAAGCCGGTGGGCAGCCGAAAGAACAACACGCCCATGACCAGCACCAGGCCCAGATAGGCCAGCGCCGCAACCACCGGGGCACGGATGATCCGGCGCAGGGCACCGTCATAACGCTCGATATTGCGGTCAAAAGTCCGGTTGAACCATCCAAAAAACCGCCCGAGCAGGCCGGTGCGAGGCTTGTCCAGGACTTCGCCGGCGTCTCCCTCCACCTTTTTGACCGGGCGCAGAAAAGTGACGCAGAGCGCAGGGGTCAGCACCAACGCGACCGTGACGCTCAGCAGCACCGCCGCGACGATGGTGATCGAGAATTGCCGATAGATCGCGCCGGTCGAGCCGCCGAAAAAGGCCATGGGCAGCAGCACCGCTGCCAGCACGGTGCCGATGCCGACCAGCGCACCGGTAATCTCCTGCATCGATTCGACCGTTGCGTCATGCGGCGAGAGGCCCTCGGTCTCCATGATCCGCTGGACGTTCTCGACCACGACGATGGCGTCGTCGACCAGGAGCCCGATCGCCAAAACCATGGCGAAGAGCGTCAGGACGTTGATCGACTAGCCGGCAATCGAGAGCACCGCGAAGGTTCCCAGCAGCACCACCGGCCCAGCGATCGCGGGAATGAGCGTGGCGCGCCAATTCTGCAGGAACAGGAACATCACCGCCACGACCAGGGCGATGGCGATGAGCAGAGTCTCCACCACGTCCGTTATCGACAGCCTGATGAAACTGCTGTTGTCGACGGGCAAGGACACCGCAATCCCCGGAGGGAACTGAGTCGCCAGCTGTGCAATGCGCGACTTGACGAGGGCGACGGTCTTCAGGGCGTTGGCCCCGGAAGCCAGCTTGATCGCGAGGGCGGAGGCGGGATGTCCGTTGAGCCGGGCGAGCTGGGTATAATTATCGCCGCCGATCTCGACCCGGGCAACGTCGCCCAGCCTGACGATCGAGCCATCGCTGCCAGTCTTCAGGATGACCGCCTTGAACTGGTCGGCGGTCTTCAGCCGCGACTGGCCGTTGATCGTGGCATCCAGTTCCTGGCCCGGCGCCGCCGGAAGCGCGCCCAACTCACCGGCCGGCACCTGGACGTTCTGGGCGAGCACCGCAGCGGCCACATCCGAAGGCATGAGCTTGTAGTTGTTGAGCTTGTAAGGGTCGAGCCAGATGCGCATGGCGTAGTCTGCGCCGAGCACCTGGGTATCGCCGACCCCGTCGAGGCGGGAGATCGGATCGGCCACCTTGCTGGTCAGATAGTCGCCAAGATCGATCGTGTCGTGCCGCCCATCGGTGTCATAGAGCGCGACGATCATGATGAAGTCGGATTGAGCCTTCTCCACGATCAGGCCCTGGGCCTGGACCTCGGCGGGCAGCAGCGGGGTCGCCTGAGTCAGCTTATTCTGAACCTGGACCTGGGCGATGTCGGGATTGGTCCCGGGCTCGAAGGTGACAGTGATCGTCACCAAACCGTTCGACGCGCCGGTCGAGGAGAAATACAGCAGGTGGTCGATGCCCTTGAGCTGCTGTTCGATGACCTGCGTCACCGAATTCTCCAGCGTTTCGGCCGACGCCCCCGGGTAAGTCGCGGAAATCGACACGGCTGGCGGGGCGATGGTTGGATACTGGGCGATGGGCAGGGTCAGGATCGCCAGCACGCCGGCCAGCATCAGCCCCATCGCCAGCATCCAGGCGAAGATCGGGCGATCGATGAAGAAGCGGGACATCGCTCCGGATCGCGTCAGTTGGCCGGCGCGGCAGCGGGTGCCGGGGCGGCGACGACTTTCACCGGCGCCCCAGGCTTGGCATTTGCCGCGCCCCCGACGATCAGACGGTCACCGGGCGCCAGGCCGTCGGTCACCCGCCACCGATTGCCCACGGCCCCGGCGATGGTCAGGATACGGGCCTGGGCCCGTCCGTGGGCGTCCACCACCAGAGCGGTCGCGCGACCCTTCTCGTCATGAGTTACCGCCTGTTGCGGCGCGAGTATCCCGTTGGCGTCGATGCCCTCGACCACATGCGCGCGCACATACATGCCGGGCAGCAGCACGGCCTGGGGGTTGGGGAAAATCGCCCGCAGCGTGACCGAGCCGGTGTTCTGGTCTACGGTCACGTCGGTGAACTGCAGGCGTCCGCCCAGCGGATAGTCATGGCCATCGCCGAGCTGCAGCCGGACCGGGACGCTTGGGGCGCCGACACCCTTGCCGGAAACCCTTGCCATCTCGTTCCTGAGGGTAAGAAGTTCGTCGGCGGTCTGGGTCACATCGACATAGATCGGGTCCAGCTTCGAGATCGTCGTCAAGGCGCTGGCCTGGCCGTTGGTCACCAGCGCGCCGCGGGTGAATGTCGACGTCCCGATACGGCCACCGATTGGCGCGGTGACTTTGGTATAGGCAAGGTTGATCCGGGCGCTTTCCACCGCCGCCGCCTGCTGCTGCACGCCGGCGGCCGCTTCGTCGGCTGCGGCGCGGGCGTCGTCGGCGTCCTGATGGCTGACGGCGTTGATCTTGACCATGTCGGCATAGCGTTGGCTCTTCAGCCGGGTGGTAATCAGGCTGGCCCTGGCGTTGGCCAGTTGCGCCACGGCCTGGTCGTAGGCCGCCTGGTAGGGTGCGGGGTCGATGCGGTAGAGCACTTGCCCGGCGCGGACGTTCGAGCCTTCCGTGAACAGCCGCGACTGGATGATGCCGCTCACCTGCGGCCGGACGTCGGAAACCTCGTAAGGACTGGTGCGGCCCGGAAGGTCCGACTCGAGCGGCTCGGGCTCGGCCCTGATCGTCACGACGCTGACCGCTGGAGGCCCCGGCGGCGGTGGCGCCGGCTTAGTCCCGCAGGCGACCAGGCCCAAGGCGGCCCAGGCGGCAGCCAGATTGCGCAATCCTTGCGAAAGTGCCGGGCCTTGCGAAAGTGCCGGGCCTTGCGAAAGGGGACGTGAGCCAGGAGACCTATCGCGGTGACGATCGTGATCTCGTACCGACCTTGTTCGCACAATCAAACGGCAGCTCCTGACAGTCAGCAGTCCCACGGGGCGGCGGAGCTGTCCAGCCGCGCATCGCAAGCGTCACATCAGTTATGACTATCCGCCGGGCGGCGGCGGCTCTACCCTCGGAAACTACTCAGGCGTATCGGGTGGTCAAGATTTAAAGCTCATCTAGGGTGAGTTAGCCCTGATAGCGGTCGTTCGAGGCGCCGGATCGGCTGCCTGGAACTTGCCCTCTATTCATCGACGCTACCGGGAATAATATCCAATATATGAGCCGAAGGATGGCGAAAACTCGCACGCCGCCAGCGTTTTGCGACGGAGCCCGCCCTAGCACCACGTCGTTTCGGTCATGCGCGTGGCAAAGGTTTTCGGGCTCGTATCGCTTCTGGGAACGCTGTACGCCAAAAGTCGCCGCCGAAGACCTTCGCCCTTCCAACGCCGGAACCAAACCTGCATGAGCGACGACCTGTTAACCTTCTCTGGTCTCCACCTTCGGCCAGATCCATCGCGCACGGTGATCAAGCCATTCACCGTAGAATACCCCGAGCCTTTCCGGGATTCCACCCATCCCCGCATGCGGACGGTAATAGAACGCGTGCTCTCGTTGGATGAGACGACCCGCCGCGAAGAATGCGAGACAATTATCGCCTCACTCTCGGAACGGCATCGCAACGTCAAGACGATGTTGATCCGACGCTTCGAGGAGGTGTGCGACTGCCTGCCCGATGGGGTGGCGGCCGAACCGGAAGAGCAGCTTTTGATCGGCGCCTATCTGAGCGCGGAGTATTCGTTCGAAGCGGCTGCCTTGTTCAATCCCAGCATCGTGCTGCGGATGAACCAGGATGGTGCGCCGGCAGACGGGCTCAAATTCATCCTCTCGCTGCGCGGTATCGGCGAAGGACATGTTTCGTCCGTGACCTTCCGTACCGGCCAGTGGAGCGCAAGCTCGGGGTTCGCGATCGACGATCCCAGCCCGTGGGTGACATCGCCCCGGATCGAAGGGCCTGACGAGAGCGGCGATGCGGGCACGACCCGCGTAATCTGCGAAGGCAGCGAAGATCCGTCCGAGAGCGTGCTGTTCCCGGTGACCGCGAGCCAGCAGCAGGGGATCGAGGACCTGCGGATGGTGCGCTTCACCGAAGAAGACGGCACGCCCAGTTTCCTTGGGACCTATACCGCCTTCGATGGACGAAATGCCCGGTGCGAGCTGTTCCGTGGCACCGGGATCAACACTTTCGAGATGACGGCGCTCAAGGGATCGGTGCCGGCCAGCAAGGGGATGGCACTGTTCCCGCGCCGGATCGATGGGCGCTTCAACATGATCGGCCGGCAGGATAGCGAGAACCTTTGGCTGATCGCATCGGACGAGATCACTACCTGGAACGGCGGCGCCAAACTCATCGGCCCGCGCTACCCGTGGGAGTTCATCCAGATGGGCAACTGCGGCTCGCCGATCGAAATCGATGAGGGATGGCTGGTGATTACCCATGGCGTCGGGATGCTGCGTAACTATTGCATGGGCGCCTGTCTGCTCGACAAGGCCGATCCCGGCAAGATGCTCGCGCGGACGCCTGAACCGATACTGTGTCCCAGCCCCGCCGAACGCAGCGGCTATGTACCCAATGTCGTCTATAGCTGCGGCGCGATTGTCCATGATCGCACATTGCTGCTGCCCTTCGGCATAGCCGACAATTTTGCGAGCTTTGCAAGCTGCGACGTGGGCCAGCTGCTCAAGAGAATGAGTTGAGAGCGAACGTCAATGCGCCTCGAATACTCGCGTTCGGGTTCACCAAGATTCGGGTTCACCAAGAATTGCGTCGGAGTTCTATGTCGCGGAAAGGACCCGGAGAGGTCCGCCCTCAATCCGGCCGTTCAAGGCGCCGGATCGCCTGCTAAAACTTGTCCTTCGTTCAAAAGCTTCCGGAGCGAATTTCGTACCTCTGCGGCCAGTTTTTTGCAACTTCTGATCCGCAAAAGCCTCTGGTGGTGGAGGATTTCGATCGCTGGACAGCGCAATCTTCGGACAGCTAATACCGTATGTCCGGGGGTTCAGGCAGCAGACTGCGGAACCGCACCGGCGCCGCTTCATTCGGTCCGAAACATCAGCTGCTAAAGGAATTTCCGCATGAAGACCGCAATCGTCACCGGAGCGACATCAGGGATTGGCGAGGCGGCTGTTCGCGCCTTCGCGGGTGCGGGATGGCGGGTGATCGGCACCGGTCGCCGTGCTGACCGTCTCGATGCGCTCGCCGAAGAGATCGGGCGCGATCGTCTGCATACGATCGCCTTCGACATTCGCGATGAGGCTGCGCGCGAAGCGGCTGTGAACGGATTGCCCGAAGGCTTCCGGGAGATCGACCTGCTGGTCAACAATGCCGGACTGGCGCTTGGAACCTCGACTGCCCAGGAGGCCAAGCTGGAGGACTGGACGACAATGATCGACACCAACGTTGTCGCCTTCGTCGCAATGACACGGCTGCTGCTGCCCAGTCTGATCGCGCGCAAGGGGGCGATCATCAATCTGTCATCGGTGGCCGCAAGCTATCCCTACAGCGGTGGCAACGTCTATGGCGCAACCAAGGCCTTTGTTCGCCAGTTCAGCCTAGGCCTGCGGTCGGATTTGCACGGTACCGGCGTGCGCGTCACTTCGATCGAACCGGGCATGGTGGAAACGGAGTTCACCACCATCCGCACCGGCAGCAGCGATGCCTCGGAAAAGCTTTATGCAGGTGCCAACCCGATGACGGGCGAGGATATAGCCCAGACGATTCTGTGGATCGCCGGCCTGCCGGTACATCTCAACATCAACAGCCTTGAAGTGATGCCCGTCAGCCAGTCCTTTGCCGGATTCCAGGTTGCTCGGGGAAGCTAAATGGAGCGGACAATGACTTTGACTGGACGCGAGATGCGCTCAACCATCAGCGAAGATGGCACCCTGACACTCTCGCTGGAGCAGGTGGTGATCGGCGATCCTGCCGAGGATGAAGTCATCGTGAGGGTCGAGGCGGCGCCGATCAATCCGAGCGACCTTGGCTTGCTGCTCGGCCCTGCAGATTGTGTCCACGCTCACAGCGACCAGCGAGGATGGCAAGCCATCGCTCACCTTCACGGTTCCTAAAAGCGGGCTGGAGGGTGTGCGAGCAAGGCTGGGCCAATCGCTGCCCATCGGCAACGAGGGGGCGGGCACAATCATCGCTGCGGGGATCGATGCCAAAGCGCTGGAGGGCAAGCGGGTCGCCATGATCGGCGGTGCCATGTTCGCCGACTATCGCAAGATCGGCATTCGCGATGTCGTGCCGTTGCCGCAGGGCGCCAGCGCGGCCGATGGCGCATCAATGTTCGTCAACCCGCTGACGGCGCTGGGCTTTGTCGAGACAGCACGCAGCGAGGGACACAAGGCCATTATCCACACCGCCGCTGCATCCAATCTAGGTCAAATGTTGTTGAAGATTTGCCTTGCCGACGGCATTCCCCTGATCGCCATCGTGCGTTCGCCCCAGCAAGTCGATCTTCTGCGCAGCTTGGGCGCGACGCACGTCTTGAACAGCAAGGACGAGGATTTTCTCTCCCACCTTACCGACGCCATCGCGCAAACGGGGGCGACGATTGCCTTCGACGCCATCGGCGGAGGATCATTGGCAAGCGACATCCTGCAGTGCATGGAAAGCGCTGCCGCAGGGACCACGACTACGTACAATCGCTATGGCTCGAATACGTTCAAGCAGATCTACATCTATGGTGCGCTGGATGTGGGGCCCACGATCCTCAAGCGCTCTTTCGGGTTCCAGTGGAGCGTGTCCGGTTGGTTGCTTTTCCCATTCCTGCAAAAGGTCAGCCCAGCGGTGAGCGGGCGGCTGCGCCAGCGCGTCGTCGATGAACTCACCACCACCTTCGCCAGCAGGTATACGCGCGTCATCGGTCTGGCCGAGGCATTGCTGTCCGATGTTCTGCTAGCCTATCAGCGCAAGGCGACGGGCGAGAAGTTTCTGATCAACCCGACGCTGGGATAATTGCGTGGCGAGGCGAATGATCGATGCGGGGGCACAACGCGCCGCTGCCACTACTCTCGCCCTGATCCAGCCGTTCAAGCCGCCGGATGGCTTGCCTCGAATTCGCCATTCATACATTTCAATTATGGGCGGCCGGCGACCGCCTCTTGCCGAGGCCGGTCTGACAGGTTCGGGAGGGCGACAAAGGTATACCTGCCATTCATAGGCGCTCGATGCCTCTCGCCGGTATCGATCAATTTCAGACCATTCCGTGATCGCGGGGCAACGACTGCTCCAGATGGGAGCAGTCGTTCATGTAAATTGGTTTGAACACCGACATTCAACAGCGGGTCCGAGCTTCTACTCGAAGGCAAGTTATCGACACCCGTTGGACGCGATCAATGAGCTTGGGCCATCCACTGCACCGCGTCCTCGCCGGCCGGGATCCAAAGCGGAGCGTTTGGATCGGTAGCCGCCCGCCAGACCGCTGCCGCCACATCGGCCGCATGTGTCACCGGACCGCTGTCATCGCGGAAATTGGCGATCATGCCTTCGATCAGCGGCTTGTAATCGGGATTATCGAGCCCGCGCAGGTGCGGCATCGCATTGGCGCCGAAGCTTGTCTCGGGCGATCGGCCCGGGAGTATGATATGCACGCGCACGCCGAACGGCTCCATTTCTACCGCAAGGCTCTCGGTAAGTGCATTCACCGCCGCCTTGCTCGCGCGGTAGACGCTGACCAGCGGCAGGGGTTTTAGCGTCGCCGATGACGTAACGTTGATGATCGTGCCGCTGCGGCGTTCGCGGAAGCCGGGCAGGACCGCCTGGAGCATCGCCAGCGTGCCGAGTGTGTTGGTTGCGAACAACTGGCGCGCCGTCTCGGGCTCGATCAGCTCGATCGGGACGGCGGCGCCAAACCCCGCATTGTTGACCAGCACATCTATTGAGCCGGCCCGTTCCATTGCACTGGTGATGGAGCCCGGATCGGTGACGTCAAGCGGCAGGATAGTGAGGTTGTCCGACGCGGGCAGGATATCACCCCCGGGATTTCGCATCGTGGCGACAACGTTCCAGCCTTTTTCCAGGAACAGTTTGGCGGTCTCGAGGCCGAAGCCTGAGGAACAGCCGGTGATGAGGACAGTGGACATGGGGTTGCTCCGAGCTTGTTTAGGGTGATCCGGAGATGGCCATCGACTGCGAGACCTTCTATGGTCGATCGTCCCGATTTCTTTGATGATAGTCCTGATATGACCATCGATCCGCTTGCCGAGATCGTAACCCTGCTTCAGCCTTCGGCCAGCTTCTCGAAGCTGGTCGAGTATGCGGGGCGCTGGCGCCTTCACCGCGACGTCGAGGGCAAGCCCGTCTATTTTGCGGTATTGGCGGGCGAGTGCCGTTTGGTCCGCGCGGGACAGCCGCCGATCATCGTGTGCGCTGGCGATTTCGTCCTGTCGCCGTCGACCAACAATCAGGTGATCGAGAGCATCGAGGCGCCACCGCATGGGATCGACATGCTGCCAGCGGAACTTGGTGATGGCCGGTTTCGGGTCGGGCGGGCAGACGAGCCGGTCAATCTCAGGATGCAGGTCGGCTTGTGCAGCTTCGCATCGCCCGACGCGGCATTGCTCATCTCACTGCTGCCGACGATGGTTGTTGCCCGCGGCGAACCGCGACTTGCGCAATTGCTGCAACTTGTTGGCGACGAGACCCGGCAATCACGACCAGGGCGCGAACTGGTGCTGGAGCGACTGCTTGAGGTACTCCTGATCGAGGCGCTGCGTTGCGGGATCGATACCAGCGCGGTGCCGAGCGTGGCGCGCGGGCTTTCCGACGCCCGTCTGGTGGCAGCCCTGCGTGCCATGCATGCGCGACCGGCGCACAGCTGGACCGTCGCCGATCTCGCCGCGGAGGCTGCAATGTCGCGCTCGGCCTTCTTCGCGCGGTTCAGCCGCACCGTCGGTTTGTCGCCGATGGAATATCTGCTGGCCTGGCGCATGGCGCTCGCCAAGCGCTTGTTGCGAAGCCGCGAGCTAGCGATCGAACATATCGCGGCACGGGTCGGCTACGGTTCGGCGAGCACGTTCAGCACCGCCTTTACCCGCCATGTAGGAATTCCGCCGATGCGTTACGCCCGGGCGACAGTCACGGGTTGAGCTCGACCTTAAGGAGCAGGCGCCTGTTATCAGGCAGCGCAGTTCGCCCTATTGCCGCCGTTCGATACGTCCGTTGGCTCGCCTGAACTTGTCTTCCATTCATGCGGCGGTGTGCGCTTACGGCCCCAGTTTATACTGAGTCATTCCGCGCCATACGGTCTTTGCCGGCAGCCCGCTTGACTTAGACACCAGCGAGCAGTGCCCCCATTCGTCCGGCGAACGATCCGGTTGCCATGAAACGCGCCAATGCCTCCCGCCAGCCAGGATGCCAACGCGATAATGCCGGGCGGTTCTCGATCAAAATCATGTGCAGCCCAAGCAATTCGTCTGCGATCCTGTTCCGGCGTCGTCTCGTTATCCGGACAAAGCAGGTAGAAATTACCGGCTGCAATCCCTGTAAGCATGAAATCAACAACCTGTGCGGGGACCATGCTCCGGGAGGCTGTGTCGCCACGCGGGCGGCGGTCATGCCGGTGTAGGTGAAGCCGGGGATGAGCAAATGGGCGGAAATCCGTGCGCCGGTCTGCTGTCTCAAGGTATGCCCCAGCCCTTCGGTCAATGCTTTCACACCCGCCTTGCTGACATTATAGGCGGTGTTGCCGGGTGGTTGGGTAATACCCTGCTTCGAGCCGGTATTGATGACAATGCCCGGCGCATTTCCGGCGATCATTGCCGGCACGAATGCCTGGACGCCGTGCACGACGCCCATCAGGTTAACGCTGAGCAGCCGATCCCATGCTCCGGAATCAGCCAAGACGTCGCCGCGATCCGCAACGTCGGCGGGCATGACTATTGCGAGGCTTCCGATTTGCGACGCCGCTTTCCCGATCGCATCACCCGGAAGATCGACCAGAACAACCCGCATGCCACGGTTCACAAACGCCTGTGCCGCCGCGAGGCCGATCCCGCTGGCGGCTCCCGTCACGACGGCGAGGTTCTCCGCTGCCAAAGCGGTCATCGATTGAGGGCTTCCATCTGCGGGCGCGGCATAGCGCGTGCCCGTCGCTGAGCCCGGTGGCAGAACCGTGTCGATGCACCCCAGGTCTTCGTTCGGTGAGCGGGACATCAAGCGCCCTAAGATTGTCCTCGAGATAGGTCCGGCGCTTTGTCCCGGGGATCGGCACGATATCATCACCCTACGCCAGCACCCAGGCGAGTGCGAGTTGCGCGGGGGTGCAGCGCTTGTCGGCAGCGATGGCCTCGATCTCGCTGACGAGCGCAAGGTTCCGGGCGAACGCATTGCCCTGAAAGCGCGGAGCGTTGCGGCGGTAATCGTCCGCCGACAAGTCTTCGTCAGCCGGATCGTCAAAGGCGTTTGACCTCCACCGAACCTTGCTGAACGTCTGCGCAAGAAATTATTCTTTATTCAATGAGTTATATGGAATATCACGAAGGTTGCCGAACGTCGCAAAGTGCTCGGAATCATTCCCACTCGATCGTGCCGGGCGGCTTCGAGGTGTAGTCATACACTACGCGGTTGATGCCCTTGACCTCGTTGATGATGCGCGTGGCGACGCGGCTGAGGAAGGCGGAATCGAAGGGATAGATATCGGCGGTCATGCCATCGGTCGAGGTTACCGCGCGCAATGCGCAGACATTGTCATAGGTGCGGCTGTCACCCATCACGCCAACGGTCTTGACCGGCAGCAGCACTGCGAAAGCTTGCCAGATAGCGTCGTAGAGCCCGGCGTTGCGGATTTCCTCGAGATAGATGTCATCGGCCTTGCGCAGTATGTCGCAGCGCTCGCGGGTAACTTCGCCGGGGATGCGGATAGCGAGGCCCGGCCCCGGAAACGGATGCCGGCCGACGAAAATCTCGGGCAGGCCCAGTTCGCGGCCCAGCTCGCGGACTTCGTCCTTGAACAATTCGCGCAGCGGCTCGACCAATTGCATATTCATCCGCTCGGGCAGGCCGCCGACGTTGTGATGGCTCTTGATCGTCACCGACGGGCCGCCGGTGAAGCTGACGCTTTCGATGACATCGGGATAGAGCGTCCCCTGCGCCAGGAAGGCCGCGCCGCCGATCTTCTTGGCCTCGGCCTCGAACACGTCGATGAAGGTCTTGCCGATGAATTTGCGCTTGGCCTCGGGGTCGGTCAGCCCTTCGAGCCCCTTGAGGAACAGCGTCGAGGCATCGACATGCACCAGCGGAATATTGTGATGACCCCGGAACAGGCTGACCACCTGCTCGGCCTCGCCCAGCCGCATCAAGCCATGATCGACGAACACGCAAGTCAGCTGGTCGGCGCCCGAATCCTTCAGTGCCTCATGAATCAGCACCGCCGCCACTGCGGAATCGACTCCACCCGAAAGGCCGCAGATTACGCGCCCGCCGCTGGCGCCGAAACCGACCTGCGCGCGAATATCCTCGACCTTGGTCTTGCGGAATTCAGCCATGGTCCAATCGCCGGCGAGGCCGCAGACGTGGCGCACGAAATTGCGCAATAGCTTGCCGCCATCGGGGGTGTGGACCACCTCGGGGTGGAACTGCATCGCATAGATGCGGCGGTCCTCATCGGCGATCACCGCGAAGGGCGCACCGGGACTGGAGGCGACGGCGCGGAAGCCGGGAGCGAGGCTGGTCACCTTGTCGCCGTGGCTCATCCATACCTGATGCTTCTCGCCTTCGGTCCAGAGCCCGGCGAACAGGGCGCAGGGCGAGGCGATCTCAATGAAGGCGCGGCCGAACTCACCCGCATCACCGAGCAGCACTTCGCCGCCCAGCTGATGCATCAAGGCTTGCTGGCCGTAGCAGATGCCCAGGATCGGCAAGCCGCTGGCAAGGATTTCCTCAGGGATACGCGGTCCATCCGCGTCGAGCACCGATGCCGGCGATCCCGATAGGATAATGCCGCGCGGGCGCAGCCGGGCAAAGGCGGCAGCCGCGCTGTTGAACGGGGCGATTTCGGAATAGACCCCGGCTTCGCGGACGCGCCGCGCGATCAACTGCGTGACCTGGCTGCCGAAATCGACGATCAGGATACATTCGGGCAGGATGGTTTCTGAAGGCTGTACGCTCATGGCTGCCCGATAAGCGCGGCGGCGGCGCAAGTCCAGCCGGATGCACGGTGATTCCTGCCGGGGTGTCCGGCACTCACATCGGCGGATGCAAGGGCTGAAATCGGCCGGAATGGCTGCCCCCACCGCCTGTCTTGCATTTTATGCAACCAGGATCAGGGGCTTTGCACGTGCAATCTATAGATTCGCGCCTTATGTTGCAGTTGCGAAATGGCTTCGCAATCGCAAAATTGTCGAGCCAATCATTTGAAGGAGTTAAGGTCCATGCAAGTCTTTAAGTATCACCTCGTGGCGCTCGCCGCCGCTTTAGGTCTGAGCAGCTTGATCTTCGCCATCACCCTGTCCTGATCGTGATGTACCACCCTCCGGCGCTTGTCACGCGGTTTGCGGACCGCTGCGGCAAGCGCCGTTTCGAGGGTAAAACGGCTGGCCCCTTCCGGTAAAATACCGGCAACAGCGCCGCCTCTCCCCTGCCCTGGTCGCGCAATTGCTGTGGACGGGTGCCCGAAATTTGTTTCGTAAAACTGTAGCAATGCCTATAGGCTTGGCATGGCCAGCACGAACGAAAACATCCCCAACACCAACGCCTATGGCGCCGATTCGATCAAGGTCCTCAAAGGGCTGGACGCGGTGCGCAAACGCCCCGGCATGTATATCGGCGATACCGACGACGGCTCGGGCCTGCACCACATGGTGTTCGAAGTTTCCGATAACGCAATCGACGAGGCTTTGGCCGGGCATTGCGACCTCGTCCTGATCGAACTCAACCCCGATGGCTCGGTCAGCGTCGAGGACAATGGCCGAGGCATTCCCACCGGCATTCACGCTGGCGAAGGTGTGTCAGCGGCCGAGGTTATCATGACCCAGCTCCATGCCGGCGGCAAATTCGAGAACACGTCCGACGATAACGCTTATAAAGTGTCTGGCGGCCTCCACGGGGTCGGCGTCTCGGTGGTCAACGCGCTGTCGGAATGGCTCGAACTGACGATCTGGCGTGACGGCGAAGAGCACTGGATGAAATTCGCCCATGGCGATGCCGTGGCGCCGCTGATCGTGCGCGGCCCGGCACCCACCGACGGCAAGGGCGGGGTCAAGAAGGGCACCCGCGTGACCTTTGTGGCCTCGACGGACACCTTCAAGAACGTACTCGAGTTCGACTTCGACAAGCTCGAACACCGCTACCGCGAACTGGCCTTCCTCAATTCGGGGGTGCGCGTGCTGCTGCGCGACTTGCGCCACGAAGAGATCAAGGAGCACGATCTCTATTATGAGGGCGGGATCGGCGCCTTCGTCAAATATCTCGATCGCAACAAGGAGGCATTATTGCCGGAGCCGATTGCGATTTCCTCCGAGCGCGACGGTATCGCCATCGAGGTCGCTCTGGAATGGAACGACAGCTATTATGAAAACGTGCTGTGCTTCACCAATAATATCCCGCAGCGCGACGGCGGCACCCATCTCGCGGCATTCCGCGCCGCGCTGACCCGCACGCTCAACAATTACGCCGAGAAATCGGGGCAATTGAAGAAGGAAAAGGTCAGCCTGACCGGAGAGGATATGCGCGAGGGGCTGACCGCGATCGTCTCGGTCAAGCTGCCCGATCCTAAATTCTCGAGCCAGACCAAGGACAAGCTGGTCTCCTCCGAAGTGCGCCAGCCGCTCGAAAGCCTGATGGCCGATAAGCTGGTCGAATGGCTGGAAGAAAATCCCGCCTATGCCAAAGCGGTGGTCGGCAAGATCATCGACGCCGCCGCCGCGCGCGAGGCGGCCAAACGCGCCCGCGAGCTGACCCGGCGCAAGGGGGCGATGGATATCGCCAGCCTGCCCGGCAAGCTCGCTGATTGCCAGGAGCGCGACCCGGCCAAATGCGAATTGTTCCTGGTCGAGGGTGATTCCGCCGGCGGCTCGGCGAAGCAGGGCCGTGATCGCGCTTATCAGGCGATCCTGCCGCTCAAGGGCAAGATCCTTAACGTCGAGCGCGCCCGCTTCGATCGCATCATCGGCTCGAAGGAAGTCGGCACGCTGATCCAGGCGATGGGCACCGGTATTCGCGAAGAATTTGATCTCGCCAAGCTGCGCTATCACAAGATCGTGATCATGACCGACGCCGATGTCGACGGCGCCCATATCCGCACGCTGCTGCTGACCTTCTTTCACCGCCAGATGCCCGACATCATCCGCTCCGGGCATTTGTTCATCGCCCAGCCGCCGCTGTACAAGGTCAACAAGGGCCGCAGCGAGGTCTATCTCAAAGACAATGATGCGCTCGACCGCTATCTGGTCGAGGCGGGCCTCGCCGGGCGCGTGCTGGAAACGGCCGGCGGTGCGCGCGGCGGTGCCGAGCTGCAAGAACTGGTCCATCACGCCCAGCAGATGCGCAAGCTTATGGCTTTCGTGACGCGTCGCTACGATCCGGCGATCGTCGAGGCGCTGGCGCTTTCGGGGGTATTCGCGCCCGATCTCGACCGGGCCGGACGCGAAGCGGCACTGGCCCGCACCGCGCTGTGGCTCGACACCGGCGACCGCGAGGCAAAATGGACCGCATCGATGATCAATGGCGGAACCCATGATGGCTCGGTGACGGTACAGCGGTTGTGGCGCGGAGTGACCGATCATCACGTCATCGAGGCCGGTTTCCTGACCAGCGCCGAGGCGCGCAAGCTGGCGCGGTTGGCGAGTGAACAGGCCGAAGTCTATTCGGCGACCGCACGGCTGGTGAAAGCCCATGCGGCTATCGAGGAAGCGCCCGAACCGGAGGTGGAAGCCGGCGAAGACATCGACACCGATGTCGAAGCACCCTCGGCACCGCGCGCCGGCGCTCAGGATGGCCGGATCACCCGGCCCTCCGAATTGCTCGACGCGGTGCTGGCGATCGGTCGCAAGGGCTTGTCGATCGCGCGGTACAAGGGCCTCGGCGAAATGAATGCCGAGCAGCTTTGGGAAACCACGCTCGACCCGGAAAATCGCGCACTGCTGCAAGTGAAGGTCGAAGACGCCGACGTTACCGATGAGATTTTCACCCGGCTGATGGGCGATATTGTCGAGCCGCGCCGCGAGTTCATCCAGGAAAATGCGCTGAACGTGGCTAACCTCGACGTGTGATATCAGGCGGCATAAATCACGGATTTCTGCCGCCCTTCCCCGTCCGTCCTGAGCCTGTCGAAGGACTGTTTTTCACTTCAATCGCATCAGACAGGCTCAGCACGAACGGAATAGGTCGAATGCGAATTGGCTTTAGCTTTAGGGCGCCGCGATGAAGCCCGATGAAAATACCATCCGCGCCGATGTCCGCGCCTATCTCGATGCGCTGATCGCAACGCCGCGCCCGCCGATGAATGCGGCGATGATTGCGATGATCCGCAAGATGCCACCGGAAATGCTGACTGCCATGGCTCAGCAGGATCTCCCGGTGGGCGAATTGGGCACGATCCGCGATGTCGTGATGCCGGGCCCGGGCGGAGACATCGCGCTGCGGCTGTTCGACCCTCGGGCCACGCGCGAAGCTGGTCCCGTGGTGGTGTTCTACCATGGCGGCGGCTATGTTTTGGGCAGCATCGACACCCATGCCGCGCTGGCGGCGGAAATTTCCCGTCGGCTCGACTTGCCGGTGATCTCGGTCGAGTACCGCCTCGCGCCCGAGCATCCCTGGCCCGCCGCGCCCGACGATGGTGAAGCCGCGGCGCGGTGGATTGCCGACAATGGCCCCGTTTTCGACCGCGCGTTCACCGGGCTGGTCCTATGTGGCGACAGCGCGGGTGGCACCCTTACCATAATCACCGCTCTCGCCTTGCGCGATCATCCCGCCAGCCTGCCACTGCTGGCCCAGTTGCCGATTTATCCCAAGGTCGATTTCACCCGCCACTACCCGTCGGATTTGCTGTTTTCGCAAGGTCACGGGCTCGACAAGGCCGACATGGAATATTTCAACGGGGCTTACCACCCGGACCCCCAGCATTGGCGCGGCTCGCCACTGCTGGCGGACCAGGCCGGGCTACCGCCGACGCTGGTGGTCACCGCCTCGTTCGATCCGCTGCGCGACAATGGCCGCGCTTACGCCGCCGCACTAGCCCAGGCCGGAGTGGATACGATTTATCGCGAATTTCGCGGCACCATCCACGGCTTCTGCAGCTTTCGCGCACTGATCCCCTCGGCGCAAGAAGACCTCGCCGAGTTCTGCACCCTGGCAGGTGCCATCATCGCGCGCCGACGGGAAGAATTGAAGGTTTAGCCGTTTGCTGAAAAAGATTTTTGAGGGCGTAAATACGCAACAATGATTCAAGAGCTTCGGCGAACGCGCATTTTATGTTCGCAATTTCGGCCCCTGCGATTCGATTGTTGTTCAACGCGGCCCATTGATCGACTTTTTCAGCAAACTGTTAGAACACCGAGCTGACAATCCCGCGCAAAATCCTCCCCACACTGGGGGAGGTGGCTCGCGTAGCGAGACGGAG
>JAMFSI010000079.1 GCA_026225215.1 Sphingomonas palustris
CCCCCAGAGGGGGAGGATTTAGGCTTTGAACGGCTCATCGTGATCAACGGCGCGCCGCTGCCCGCCGGCTGGACCGGGAAGCTGTGGGCGCTGAATCAAGGCATCGCCGCCGCGGGCGAACCAACATGGCTGTGGCTGACCGACGCCGATATCGAACACACCCCCGACACGCTGCGCCAACTGGTCGGCATCGCTACGGGCGGGCAGCGCAAGCTGGTGTCGTTCATGGCGCTGCTGCATTGCCGGACCTGGCCCGAGCGTATGCTGGTCCCCGCGTTCATTTACTTCTTCAAGCTGGTCTATCCGTTCAACTGGATCAATCGGCCCGGTCCTTTCGCCGGCGCGGCGGGCGGCTGTGTGCTGGTCGAGCGCCGGGCGCTGGCGGCGGCGGGCGGGGTCGCCGCGATGCGCGGCGCGTTGATCGATGATTGCACGCTGGGCAAGCTGATCAAAACACAAGGGCCGATCTGGCTCGGGCTGACCAAGCGCAGCCGCTCGATCCGGCCCTATGTGAATACCGGCGAGATCGGCGCGATGATCGCGCGATCGGCCTATGCCCAGTTGCGCTATAATCCGCTGCTGCTGGTGGGCACGATCATCGGGTTGGCGCTGGTATTCGGCTTGCCCGTCGCATTGCTGGCTGAGGATGGCCGGGCACGGCAGTTGGGCATGCTGGCCTGCGCGCTGATGGTGCTGTCGTGGCAGCCGGTGCTTGCCTGGTATCGTCGTTCGCCGCTGTGGGGGCTGGCGCTGCCGCTGGTGGCGACGTTTTACGCGGGCTGTACGCTCGCCTCGGCTTGGGCCTATTATCGCGGGCGCGGCGGCATGTGGAAAGGGCGCGCGCAAGCGGCGGGATGAACGAAATGGCTGCCATCGAGCCTGCCGATCTGTCATCGGGAAAGGGGCACAAGGACGAGAATTTCCCCGTCGCCTCGTGGCTGGTGCGCCCCGATGCGCGGGCACCGATCATGGCCTATTATCGCTTCGCCCGGGCAGCGGACGATATCGCCGATCATCCTACTGCCGCGCCGCAGGACAAGCTGGCACGACTGGCAGCGATGCGGGCCGGGCTGAGCGGCGAAGGCGCGCCGGTGGCTATGGCGCTCGCCGCCGTGGCGCGGTCACGCGGGCTCGAACTGGCCCAGGCGCATGACTTGCTCGACGCTTTCGTGCAGGACGTAACCGTCCATCGCACCGCCGATTGGGCCGCGCTGATCGCTTATTGTCGGATGTCGGCGATGCCGGTGGGGCGTTTCGTGCTTGAGGTGCATGGCGAGGATCGCGCGCTGTGGCCGCTGTCCGACGCGCTCCGCGCTGCGCTCCAGATCGTCAACCACCTCCAGGATTGCAGCAAGGATTACCGGGCGATCGACCGCGTCTATGTCCCCGGCGATCTGATGGCGGCGGCGGGGGTGCCGATCCGCGCGCTGGGCGAGGAGCGATCAAGCCCGGCGCTGCGCGCGGTAATCGTCGATTGCGCTCATCGCACGCTGGCGTTGCTCGAAGAAAGCGCGCCTTTTGCCGCCAAGATCAAGGATGCGCGGCTGGCGGCGGAAGTGGCGATCATCCAGCGGCTCGCGCTCGATCTTGCCCAGGGCCTGACCCGGCGCGATCCGCTCAGCGACAAGGTCCACCATAGCCAGCCGCGCGCCGTGTGGCTGGCTACCGGCGCTCTGCTGCGCCATGGCGTAAACAGGCTGCGAGCATGAACGAATTATCTTCCACGCTCCCCGCCGAACTGCGCGCCAAGGTCAGCGGCAGCAGCTTTTATGCCGGCATGCGCATCCTGCCCGAGGCCGAGCGCGAGGCAATGTTCGCCATTTACGGCTTTTGCCGAATCGTCGATGACATCGCCGATGAGGAAGAAGCACCCCGCCCTGAGCGCGCCGCTGCGCTCGATGTGTGGCGCGGGCATATAGCTGCGCTCTATACAGGCGGAGACGCAGGTGAGGCTCGTTTTCTGGCCCCCGCCATCCACCGCTTCGGCCTGGAACAAGCCGATTTCATTGCGGTAATCGACGGCATGCAGATGGACGTCGATGACTTCATCCGCTGGCCCACTTACCCCCTGCTCGATCTCTATTGCGATCGCGTCGCCTCGGCGGTCGGGCGCTTGTCGGTGCGGGTATTCGGCATGGAGCGCGAGACCGGCATCGCCTTGGCGTATCATCTCGGCCGCGCGCTGCAATTGACCAATATCCTGCGCGATATCGACGAGGATACGACGATCGGCCGGGTTTATCTGCCGATCGAGGCCCTGCGCGCCGCCGGCATCGTCCCGACCACGCCAGAGGCGCTGGTCGGCGATCGGGGCGTCGATACCGCCGCCCGGTGGCTGGTGCCGCATGCCCAACGCCATTTTACCGAAGCCAATGCTATCTTACGGGCTCGCCCTCAGGGTCTGCTGGCGGCGCCACGCTTGATGGAAAGTGCCTATTCGCGGCTGCTGGAGCGGATGGTACGGCAAGGCTGGGCAGCGCCGCGCCGCCGGGTCAAGGCGTCGAAGCCGGCGCTGCTGCTGACCGCGCTGCGCCTATGGCTGTTTCCTTGAAGCCTGAGCGGTCCCCGACCAAAGCTTACGTTGTCGGAGCCGGCCTCGCCGGGTTGTCGGCGGCGGTCGAGCTGGCGCGGGCCGGGGTCAAAGTGCATCTCGCCGATAGCGCGCCGCGCGCGGGCGGGCGCTGCCGCAGCTATCACGATGCCCAGCTTGGCCAGACCATCGATAATGGCAATCACTTCGTGTTCTCGGGCAATCAGGCAGTGGCGCGCTATCTGACCACCATCGGCACCGCTGGCGCCTTGCACGGCCCCGATCACGCCCGCTTTGCCTTTCACGATCTGGCGACGGGCGAGCGCTGGAATCTGGCGGTGAACGATGGCCGCCTGCCGCTATGGTTGCTGGATAAAGCCAGGCGCGCGCCGGGCACGCGATTGAGCGAATATGCCGGGCTGGCCCGGCTGGCGCTGGCGCGGCGCGATAGCCGTAGCATTGGCGATCTGCTGCAAACCAACGGACGCTTTTGGGACCGAGTGATCGAGCCGATGATGCTGGCGGTGCTCAATTGCCCGCCGGCGCAGGGTTCAGCGTGGCTGGCCGGGCGCTTCCTACGCGACAGTTTTCTGCGCGGCGGGCAGGCATGCCGGACCATGGTCGCGATGCCGACGCTCGACGCGGCCTTCATCGATCCCGCGCTGCGCTGGCTGGCGCTGCGCGGCACCACCCCACGCTTTTCTGCAAGGCTGCGCGCGATCGCCTTCGCCGAAGATCGCGTCGAAGCGCTCGATTTCGGCGAAGGGCTGGAGCCGGTGCATGACGCCGCCGTGGTTTTGGCGGTGCCACCGTGGGTGGCCGGCGAACTGGTGCCAGGTCTGGTGGTCCCTGACCGCTTTTGCGCGATCCTCAATGTCCATTTCGCCCATGCGCCGCCCGTCGATGCACCGATGATCACCGCGTTGCTGGGCACGCTGGCGCAATGGCTGGTGTGTCATCCCGACCGGATTTCGGTGACGATCAGCGGTGCGGATGACGTGATCGATCGCGATCGCGCCGGGCTGGCAGCACAGATCTGGGACGAGGTGAGCCACGCGCTTGGCATCACCGCGCCATTGCCGCGCTGGCAAGTCGTCAAGGAAAAGCGCGCGACTTTCGCCGCTACCCCCGCGCAGGATGCGCGGCGCCCGCAGGCAAAGACACGCTGGCACAATTTGTTCCTCGCGGGCGATTGGGTTCAGAACGGATTACCCGCCACCATCGAAGGCGCGCTGCGATCGGGAGATAGCGCCGCAAGGCTGGCGATGGGAGAAAACCTGCGTTATGGCGCGGGAACATGATCGAAACGCTTGAAAACCAGCCTCCCACCATTGTGCATGATCGGCTCGAAACATCGTTGAACGCAGCGGCGCGCGCGCTGGGCGATGAACAGCAAGCTGATGGCCACTGGGTTTATGAGCTGGAAGCGGACGCCACCATCCCGGCGGAATATGTGCTGCTACGCCATTACCTCGGCGAGCCCGTCGATGCGGCGCTAGAGGCCAAGATCGCCACTTACCTGCGCCGCCGCCAATCGCCAGAACACCATGGCTGGCCGCTGTACCATGACGGCGCCTTCGACGTCAGCGCCACGATCAAAGCCTATTATGCGCTGAAAATCATCGGCGATACGCCCGATGCGCCGCATATGGCCCGCGCCCGCGCCGCCGTGCTGGCAGCAGGCGGCGCCGAGGCAGGCAATGTCTTCACCCGTATCCAGCTGGCGCTGTTCGGTGCCGGGCCGTGGGGCGTGGTGCCCACCATCCCGCCCGAGCTCATCCTCGCCCCACGCTGGTTTCCGGTCCACCTCAGCCGCATGTCCTATTGGGCGCGCACGGTGGTAGTGCCGCTGCTGGTGCTCTGCGCGCTGAAGCCACGCGCGCGCAATGCCCTGGGCGTGCGCGTCGATGAGCTTTATTCGGGCCAGCCCGCCAAGCTTTCCAGCCAGGCGGATCATGTCCACAGGGGCTGGCGGCTGTTTTTCGACGCGCTCGACGTGGTGCTGAAGCGCGGCGATGGCTGGTGGCCCAAACGGCTGCGCGACAAGGCAATCCGGGCTTGCGAGCAATGGGTCACCCAGCGCCTCAACGGTCAGGATGGGCTCGGCGCGATTTACCCGGCAATGGCCAACAGCGTGATGATGTACGACGCGCTGGGCTACGCGCCCGATCATCCCCATCGCGCGACCGCGCGCGATTCGGTCGAGCGCCTGCTGGTGATCAAGGACGACGAGGTCTATTGCCAGCCTTGCGTCTCGCCGGTCTGGGACACTGCGCTCGCCGCGCATGCCATGCTCGAAGTCGGCAGTGAAGATGCGCTGGCTCGCGCCAACCGCGCGCTCGACTGGCTGCGGCCCCGGCAAGTGCTCGATGTCGTCGGCGATTGGGCCGACCCGCGCCCGGATGTGCGTCCAGGCGGCTGGGCGTTCCAGTACAACAATGATTACTACCCCGATCTCGACGACACCGCCGTGGTCGTGATGGCGATGGACCGCGCGGCGGGCCTGAGCGACGGCGGGAACGGCGAAGCCATTGCGCGCGCCCGCGAATGGGTCGATGGCCTGCAATGCGAAGATGGCGGCTGGGCCGCATTCGATGCCGACAATACCAGTTTTTACCTCAATAATCTGCCCTTTGCCGATCATGGTGCGCTGCTTGATCCGCCAACCGCCGACGTCTCGGCGCGCTGCGTCTCGATGCTGGCGCAGCTCGGCGAAGGTGCCGACGCGCCCCGGATGAAGGTCGCGCTGGCCTGGCTCGAACGCGCGCAGGAGCCCGAAGGCAGCTGGTTCGGCCGCTGGGGTGTCAATTATATCTACGGCACCTGGTCGGTGCTCTGCGCGCTGGGCCGGGCCGGAATCGCGCGCGACCACGCCATGGTCGCCCGCGCGGTGGACTGGCTGAAAGCGATCCAGAATCCCGACGGCGGCTGGGGCGAAAGCTGCGATAGCTACGCGCTCGACCGCAGGGGCCACGAACCCGCCCCCTCCACGGCCTCGCAGACCGCCTGGGCGCTGCTCGGGCTGATGGCGGTGGGCGAGGCGAAATCCCCTGAAGTCGCGGGCGGCATCGAGTGGCTGATGACGCATCAGGAGGCTGATGGCATGTGGGGCCAGGAACTCTACACCGGCGGCGGCTTCCCTCGCGTATTCTACCTGCGCTACCACGGCTATCCGCGCTATTTCCCGGTCTGGGCACTGGCCCGCTACCGCAACCTCAGCCGCGCCAATACGGACCGCCCGGCGTGGGGGATGTAAAACCGGGGCAGGTCGATCGGAGTGATTCACCCCTCCCCGTCCGTCCTGAGCCTGTCGAAGGATTGCCTTTCTTTTCGCGCTTGCCGAGAAGAAGGACAATGCTTCGACAAGCTCAGCATGACCGGGGTTTTGGTCAGTGATCTCCGATATAAAACCGCTGCTGGTGGTGACGGGTACCCAGCGCGAAGGCGCGTTAGTGGCGGGGCCCGGTGTGACGGTTTTGGCAGGCGGCGGTGACGGTGCGCGGTTAGCCCAAGAGCTGGAGCGTCTCGCCCCTCAAGCCTGCGGCATTATCAGTTTCGGCACCGGCGGAGGACTGACGCCGGAACTGCAACTGGGTGACATGGTAATCGGCAAGGCGCTGGTAGGCGCACAGACCCGTGATTGCGACCCTGCCTGGGCCCTCGCCCTCGCTCGCGCCCTCCCGCAAGCTCGAAACGGCACCGTCTTCGCCAATGGCGCTTTGCTCGCCAGCGCTGATGCCAAGGCAAACGCCGCTGCCGCGGGCGCGATCATCGCCGATATGGAAAGCCACCTCGTCGGCACCATCGCAGCGCAAAACAATCTGCCCTTCGCGATATTGCGCTGCGTCTCCGATACCAGCACCGCCAGCCTGCCCCCAGCCGTGGCCGTAGCGATGCGCCCCGGTGGCGGCTTGGCGCTTGGCGCAGTGTTGGCCTCGATCCTACGCCAGCCGGGGCAGGTGCCGGCGCTTATCCGCACCGGGGCGAGGTTTAGCCGATCTTTCGCGATCCTGAAGGCGAAGGCGGAAGAGGCTGGCCTTCGCCTAGCTTTCGATCAGCGGTAGCCCAGGCCTTCGTTCAGCCGCCGTGCTTGCACTTGCTGCGGAAACGCTGGCGTGCATCGCCGTGCAGCCCCAGGGCGTCGGCTTTCTTCGAACAGGCGATCGAGATCGCCGAATGCTCGCCGGGGGCATTGGCGATCGAGGGTGCCGGCCTGTGCATCGGCCCAGGGGCAGGCGTCATCGGCCCATGTGCAGGCGCCGGAGCCGCGTTGCGGTGCATCGCCGCGCGGGCAGCAAGCGCTGCCTTGGCCCTGGCCAGGGCACTCGGGCTGTGTTGCGCGACCGGCTGGTTTGCAAAGCCCGCGCTTGCCGACAAGGCCAGGGTCATCGCCACGCCGGCACCGATCCATTTCATGTTGTTCATGGTCAAACCCTTCTTTCATTCATTGCGTCGCTCTCGGGCTCATGTGTCACTCGCGACTCATCCCTCTTCCCGTCCGTCCTGAGCCCGTCGAAGGACTGTCTTTCGTTTCGTAGAAGAACAAAGCAGTGCTTCGACAAGCTCAGCATGGACGGGGTAGGGTTCGGTCGTTCCTGGTATTAGATCCCGATCAAGCCGCGCGCGTCGCCCGGCGATAGCCTTCGGGATCTTCGATCCGGATCTTTTCCAACTCGCGCTCGACATGCGTCGAATGGACGTCGCTGGCCCTCCGCTGCTGCGACAGATCGATATCCGGCGCCATCGGGCCATCGGTGCGGACGCCGCGCATCCCCACTTTCAGGAATTCCAGCGGACGGCGGATGCCTTCGGCGGCGGCCGTGCCTTCGAAGCCGCAATGGACCATGCAATTGGCGCATTTCTCGTATTTGCCGACACCGTACTGGTCCCAGTCGGTGCCTTCCATCAGCTCGGCAAAAGTTTCGACATAGCCTTCGCCGACGAGGTAGCAGGGCTTCTGCCAGCCGAACACGGTGCGCAGCGGCATCGACCAGGGCGTGCATTCATACGAGCGATTGCCGGCGAGGAAATCGAGGAACAGCGGCGAATTGGTGAATTTCCAGGCCTTGCCGCCCTTACCCCGGCTCAGCAGATCGCGGAACAGCGTCTTGGTCTTTTCGCGGTTGAGGAAATGCTCCTGATCGGCAGCGCGTTCATAAGCGTAGCCGGGCGAGATCGTCACTTCGACATCGAGGCTGGCCATCAGGTCCAGGAATTTTGCCAGCCGCTCGGGATTGGCATTATTGAACACGGTGCAATTGACCTGGGTGCGGAAGCCTTTGCTCTTGGCGAGATGAATCGCCTCGAGCGCGGTCTCGTAAGTACCCTCCTGGTCGACGGCGATATCGTGCATCTGCTGGTCGCCATCGAGGTGGATCGACCAGGTGAAGAACGGCGAAGGCTGATATTCGTCGATCTTCTTCTTGAGCAGCAGCGCATTGGTGCACAGGATCACGAATTTCTTCTTGGCGAGATAGCCCTTGACGATCTTGGCCATGTCGCGGTGAAGCAACGGCTCGCCCCCGGCGATCGATACCGCCGGCGCGCCGCTCTCGTCGATCGCATCCATGCATTGCTCGTAAGACAAGCGCCGGTTGAGGATGGCATCGGGATAATCGATCTTGCCGCAGCCGGGGCATGCCAGATTGCAGCGCAGCAGTGGCTCCAGCATCAGCACCAGCGGATATTTGCCGCCTTTGATCTGGTTGACAACGGCGTGGCTGCCGATCCGCATCGCCACTTGCATAGGTATGGTCATCGATTACTCCCCGAGCCCGTCGCTCGGATTCAAGTGCCAAAGTTACCGTGCCGGGACCCGTCCGGTACAGGGCGCTTACTCCTTGTCCCGCGCCGCCGCAATGCAACAGCGGATTCGGCGTGGTTTTTTGGGCTGCGCGGGAAGCTGTTGCCATTCATGACATGGACAGGCCCTGAATTTTACACCACTCGGCAAGACCGCATGCAAAGGATGACCATGATCAAGGCTCTGCTCCAGAAGCTCGCCCATATTGCGCCCACCACCCTTTTGACGAGCGCCGTCCTCGCCGCGCCGGCGACCGCCCTGGCGCAGGCGAGCGATCCCGCCGCCGCGACCGTGGCTGCGCTCGACAATGGCCTGCTCGCCATCATGCATGCCGGCGCCAAAGCCGGCCAGGCGGGCCGCACGCGGGAGATCGCGCCGGTGGTCGACCGCGCCTTCGACTTGCCACTGATGGCTCGCTTGTCGGTCGGGCCACCCTGGAACTCCTTTGCCCCCCATGACCAGCAGGCGCTGATCACCGCCTTCCGCGCGCTGACGGTGGCCCAATATGCCAAGAATTTCGATGGTTGGTCCGGCGAACGCTTCACGATCGCGCCGCAAGTCGAAACGCGCGGAACCGACCGGCTGGTCCGCACCACGCTGACCTCGCCCGGCGGCACCTCCGAAGTGCTCGATTACCGCTTGCGCCAGGACGGCGGGACGTGGAAAATCATCGATGTCTTCTACCGCAACGCCATCAGCCAACTCGCCACCCGCCGCTCCGACTTCGCCGCCGTGGTCGCCAAAGGCGGCGCGCCCGCGCTGATCGCGCACTTGGAGCGGTTGGCGGCTAATCCGCAGTGAAGCTTGGGGATTTTGAGGACACTTTCCGTCCGTCCTGAGCTTGTCGAAGGACTGCTTTTCTTGTCCAGCGCTTGCTCAAAAGAAGGACAGTCCTTCGACAAGCTCAGGACGGACGGTGGAGAAAATCGGGCACGACTAGCAGCATACGTTAGCACATGTGGGCCAAAGGTTCCAAAATCTACCCTTTCGGATGCTGGGCCTTCCACTCCTCTGGACTCTTAGGCCCCAAAAAATAGCGCAACGAAAAGCCGATCGTTTGCGCCGCGCCACCATGCGTAAATACCGCATCCGCCCATTTCGGCGGGCTCATGGCGATGCGGGCGTCTCGCGAGAAGCCGACACCTTCCTTGGGGATGCCGAACAAGCCGCGATCGATTCGACCATTGTCGTTTTCGTCGAGAAAGGCCTGCACGGCATAGTCGCCGGGGGGCACGTTGGGCACGGTGAGCGTGGTTGTGCCGGCCTCGGCTGGCGCGTCGGCGTGCCAGCGGCAGCCGTCCGCGAGGAAGCGATCATGCGGGCAGATATCGACGTGGACGCGGCCATGACTATTGCGCACGTTACGCACCTCGATCGTGATCGGCGCGCCCCCGCTCGCGGGTAATGCATCCGCCAGTAGCAGCGCCGCAGCAACCATCATTATGCCTGCGCTCCGGCTTCCCCGATCCTCGGCCCGATTCCGCTTTCATTCCAGCGCAGTGCTTTAAGCACGGTATCGACGATATGCGGGGCATTGAGGCCTGCGGTATCGTATTGCTTATCGGGGTTGTCGTGGTCCTGGAAGATATCGGGCAGGCGCATGGTGCGGATCTTGAGCCCGGCATCGGTGAGGCCTTCGTCCGAGGCCAGGGTGAGGACATGCGCGCCCAGGCCGCCGATGCTGCCTTCCTCGATGGTGATGACGACTTCATGCGTGGCCATGAGTTTCGTGATCAGCGCTTCATCGAGCGGCTTGGCGAAGCGCAGGTCGGCGACCGTGGTGGCCAGGCCCTTGGCTTCCAGCGTGTCGGCGGCCTTGAGCGCTTCGGTAAGGCGTGTGCCCAGGCTGAGGATGGCAATCTTGCCGACCTTGTCATTACCCCGCACGATCCTTCCCTTGCCGATGGCGAGGCGCTCAGGGGTAGTGGGCATGGCGACGCCGGTGCCGTTGCCGCGTGGGTAGCGCAGCGCGATCGGGCTATCGTCGTGGCAGGCAGCGGTGTGGGTCATATGGACCAGTTCGGCCTCATCGGCAGCGGCCATGACCACGAAGTTGGGCAGCGTGGCCAGATACGTGATGTCGAAGCTGCCGGCGTGGGTCGCACCATCGGCGCCGACCAGCCCAGCGCGGTCGATGGCAAAGCGCACTGGCAGGTTCTGGATGGCGACATCATGCACCACCTGATCGAAGGCGCGCTGCAGGAAGGTCGAGTAGATCGCGCAGAACGGACGCATGCCTTGCGCGGCGAGGCCGGCAGCAAAGGTGACGGCATGCTGTTCGGCGATGCCGACATCGAAGGCGCGCTCGGGATACAGCGTGGCGAACTTGTCGAGGCCGGTGCCCGAGGGCATGGCGGCGGTAATCGCGCAGACCTTGGGATCGCGCGCCGCCTCGGCGATCAGCGCATTGGCAAAGACGCCGGTATAGCTAGGCGGTCCTGCGGGAGCCTTGGCCAGTTCGCCGGTGATGACGTTGAACTTGCTGACGCCGTGATATTTGTCGGCGGCGGCTTCAGCCGGGGCATAGCCCTTGCCCTTTTGCGTGACGACATGGACCAGGCACGGGCCCTCGGCGGCATCGCGGACATTCTCGAGCACCGGTACGAGATGATCGAGATTATGCCCGTCAATCGGGCCGACGTAGTAAAAGCCCAGTTCCTCGAACAGCGTGCCGCCCATCGCCATGCCACGGGCGAACTCATCGGTGCGCCGTGCGGCCATATGCAGCGGCTCGGGCAAGCGGCGTGAGAGGCGTTTCGCCAGTTCGCGCAGTTCGAGGAACGGGCGCGAGGAGACCAATCGGGCGAGATAGGCCGAGAGGCCGCCGACCGGCGGAGCGATCGACATATCATTGTCGTTGAGGATCACCACCAGCCGGTTGCCCGCCTGCTTGGCATTGTTCATCGCCTCATAGGCCATGCCTGCCGACATCGCGCCATCGCCGATTACCGCGATCGCCTTGCCGGCTTCACCGGCCAGCTTCCTCGCCACGGCAAAGCCCAGCGCGGCCGAGATCGAGGTCGAGCTATGTGCTGCGCCGAAGGGATCGTATTCGCTCTCCGAGCGTTTGGTGAAGCCGCTCAAGCCGCCGCCCTGGCGCAGCGTGCGCATCTCGGCGCGCCGTCCGGTCAGGATCTTGTGCGGATAGGCCTGATGGCCGACATCCCAGATCAGCCGGTCATGCGGCGTATCGAAGACATGATGCAGCGCCACGGTCAATTCGACCACGCCCAGGCCCGAACCGAGATGGCCACCGGTCTGCCCCACCGAGCCGATCATCTCGGCGCGCACTTCATCCGCCAACTCGCGCAATTGCACCAGCGACAGCCCGCGCATATCCGCAGGGCTATCCACTCGATCCAACAACGGCGTCACAGCCAACACAGGCGTAAGGGGCGTTTGGGCAGGGTCTTCCATGATGCGCGCCTTACACC
>JAMFSI010000080.1 GCA_026225215.1 Sphingomonas palustris
ATAACAATACACCCAGAAAATGCCTCGGCTTCCAAACTCCCGCCGAAATCTTCAACCTGTTGCACTTCGAATGTGAATCCACATCCTGACTTCCGTCAGCATGACGAGCCTTATGCGATTGCCCTGCCCCTTTGGGGGAGGTGGCAGCCTGCAAGGCTGACGGAGGGGACTGATCGATACAGTTATCTGCCCCCTTCAAGGGTTTACCGCCCAGACTCCCCCTCCGTCTCGCTACGCGAGCCACCTCCCCAGTGGGGGAGGATTTTTGGAGTGGGAAGGCGGACTGGATCGAAATTAATCTCTATTTGAAGAGTAGATTAAAGAATTAAACCCAATCTAAATCAACCATCACAGTTGAGTTAAAGTATTTATTCGCCCTCACCTTGACACTCAAGCCCCCTCGTTTTAGGCGGCAGTTCTGCAGGCTTACACGCCGCTTTGCTGAGCCCACGAGGGCAGGCTCCAGTCACTATTGGCAATTCAGCAAGGGGGTCTCTCATGGCCGATGATTCTATACTACCCACGGCATTGGGCGATGCTGCTGCACGTCAGCTTGCCAATGCCACCAAGACCACCGCACAACTGGCCGCGATCAGCCCGCGCTGGCTGACTCATTTCCTCGAATGGGTGCCGGTCGAAGCGGGTATCTTCCGCCTCAACAAGGTGCGCGAAGACAGCAGCATCGATGTCGAATGCTCGGGCCGCGATGAGCGCATTCTGCCCAAGACCTTTGTCGATTACGAAGAAAACCCCCGCGAAATCCTGCTGAGCGCGGTCAATGCCGTGGTCGAGGTGCATACCCGCGTCGCCGATCTCTATTCGGTACCGTATAACCAGATCGCCGAGCAGCTGCGCCTGACCATCGAGACGATCAAGGAACGCCAGGAATCGGAGCTGATCAATAACGCCGAATATGGGTTGATCAGCAATGCCGCGCCCGCCAACCGCATCAAGGCCCGCGAAGGCCGCCCGACCCCTGACGATCTCGACGAATTGCTGGCCCGCGTGTGGAAGCAGCCGGCGTTCTTCCTCGCTCACCCCCGCGCGATTGCCGCCTTTGGCCGCGAATGCACCCGTCGCGGCGTACCGCCGCCAACCATCAACATCTTCGGTTCGCCCTTCCTCACCTGGCGCGGTATCCCGCTGGTGCCGTCGGACAAGGTCAAGATCGAAAAGGGCAAGACCAAGATCCTGCTGCTGCGCACGGGCCAGAGCAAGCAAGGCGTGGTCGGGCTCTATCAGCCTAACCTGCCCGGCGAGCAGGGCTTGGGGCTTTCGGTCCGCTTCATGGGCATCAATGCCAAGGCGATCTCGTCCTACCTCGTCTCGCTGTACTGCTCGATGGCGGTGCTGACCGAAGACGCGCTGGCGGTGCTCGATGGCGTCGATGTCGATCTCTATCACACCTACAAATATGCCTGATCCGTTTGGCCTGACAGGGGCTGGAGGCGGCGTCGATGAGCAAGTGCTGGCCAAGATCGCCAGTGCCATGTTCTCGGCGCTGCCGGGGGCCGTGCCGAGTGCGGTACCCGATACCGATCCGGAGGTCGGGTCGGCCCTCGCCTCCGCCCCTACCCCCGGAAACAGTCCGCCGGGGCTGTCCTCGCCGCCCGCCGTGGCCGGTTTTGGCGCAAGCCCACACCTGCCCGACGTGCCGACACTGTTAGCCGCGCCAGTACCGCTGGCCGCGCCCAGCACGCTGCCCAGCGCCGATCCGGACACTGTCGATCTACGCCTCGCTACCCCCCTCGCCTCGGCGCCGCTGTCCGCACCGCCGGCCTTGGCGGGCTTCGGCGCGAGCGCGGGCGTGCCCGATCTGCCATCGCCGAGCACTCCCGTCACCGGCATCGCGCCTGCTGTCCCGGCGCCGTCGTCGCCGACAACCGGCCCCGGCGCGCCAACTCCCCAACTCGATGTCGGCAGCCTGGCCTTTGCCGACCATTCCGGGCTCGGGCTGGCCGGGCTCGATCCCGCCGCGCTGCTGTCGCCGTCGGCCGCGCCATCTGGCGCCTCGCCACCGGCCGGACGCAAGGGCATCGGCGATTTGCCGGTCGGCAATGCCGACAGCCTGTATTTCCTGACCGGCGAAACCGTCCCCACGCTGTCCGAGATCCAGCCTGCCAACCCCTTCGAGACCCCTGCCGCGCCAGCTTTGCCGGCGAGCGTACCGGTGTCCGAGGGACTCGCCGGCTACGACGTGCGCCGCTATCGCGCTGACTTCCCGATCCTGTCCGAGCGCGTCGGCGGCAAGCCACTGATCTGGCTGGACAATGGCGCGACGACGCAAAAGCCGCGCGCGGTGATCGATCGGCTGAGCTGCTTCTACGAGCACGAAAACTCGAATATCCACCGCGCCGCACATGAACTCGCCGCCCGTTCGACCGATGCCTATGAAGGCGCGCGCGAAACCGTGCGCCGCTTCCTGGGTGCGGAAAGTGCCAGCAGCATCGTGTTTACGCGCGGCACCACCGAGTCGATCAATCTGGTCGCGCAAAGCTGGGGCCGGCAGAACCTGAAAGCGGGGGATGCGATCATCCTCTCGCAACTCGAGCATCATGCCAATATCGTGCCCTGGGTGCGTTTGTCGCAGGAACTCGGCTTCGAAATCCGCATCGCCCCGGTCGATGATCGCGGTGACATCCAGCTGGAGGAATACGCCAGACTGCTCGGCGGGCCGGTAAAGTTCGTCGGTTTTACGCAGGTTTCCAACGCACTGGGCAGCGTCACGCCAGCCAAGGCGATGATCGAACTGGCACATGCCGCTGGCGCGGTAGTGCTGCTCGATGGCGCACAGAGCGTGTCGCATATGCCGGTAAACCTGGAACTGCTCGATCCCGATTTCTTCGTGTTTTCGGGACACAAGATCTACGGCCCGACCGGGATCGGCGCGCTGTACGGACGGCCGGAACTGCTTGAGAGCATGCCGCCCTGGCAGGGCGGCGGCAATATGATCGAGGACGTGACCTTCGAGCATATCCGCTATCACCCGGCGCCGATGAAATTCGAGGCGGGCACCGGCAATATCGCCGATGCCGTCGGGCTGGGCGCGGCGCTGGACTATGTGCTGGATATC
>JAMFSI010000081.1 GCA_026225215.1 Sphingomonas palustris
GAACCGGAAGCGCACGGGTTACTGTCGCTGATGGAATTGAACGCCTCGCGGATCGCCGCACGCACCGACAAGGCCGGCGAGCCAATTCTCCTGATGGAGCAAAACCGCGCGCTGTGGGACCAGCTCCAGATTCGCCGCGGCATGCTGGCGCTGGCCCAGGCCGGCCAGCTTGGCGGCGCCGGCGGCTTCTACGCGCTACAGGCGGCGATCGTCGCCTGCCACGCGAGCGCCTCGGCCGCCACCGACACCGACTGGCCGCGCATATCAGCGCTTTATGCCCAGCTTGCCAAGCTGGTGAATTCGCCGATCATCGAACTCAATCGCGCGGTGGCCGTCGGCATGGCCGAGGGCCCGGCCGCGGGACTGGCGATCGTGGAGCGTCTGGCGGGCGAGCCCGCGCTCAAAGCCTATCATCTGTTGGGAAGTGTTCGCGGCGACTTGCTGCATAAGCTTGGTCGTTACGCCGAGGCAAGTGCTGCCTTCGAAGCGGCCGCGCAACTGGCGGGTAACGATCGCGAACGCGCGCTGTTGCAGCGCCGCGCCGCACAAGCCGCCGACGCGGCGATGTCGTGATCCCGAAGGCAAGCCTGCCGAAGACGCCAAATACTTCTACAGCCAGCATTTTTCGACGCGTTTCTTTCATGTCGAATTTACTAAAGGCGTGTATTCCAGGCGAATCGATTGTCGGCAACGTGGTAATTAAATGCAGCAGGACCAGAACAACACGATGCCGTCGCCATCGCGGCGCGCATGAAGAGACTGTCGCGGCGCCAGCTGCTGGATGGCAGCATCGGGATCGGCGCGTTTTTGCTGACGGCTTCCGCCGTCAGGGCCGAAGACCCCATGCACGGCACGATGGACATGTCCTCACATATGGATATGTCTCCCACCATGGGCATGGTGCCGGACAGACCGGCGCCCGCGATGGATCAGCCGCTGGTCGAGCCCGAGGTGCGGCGGTCCGTCAATGGCGTGCTGAGCACCAGTCTGCGGGTCGCCTACGCCTACCGGCAGATCGGCGGTGTCAGGCTCTATGTCCGCTCTTATGAAGGAGGCAGCCCAGGGCCTACCTTGCGCATGAAGCCCGACGACACGTTGCGCATCAAGCTGATCAATGACCTGCCGCCGAACCGCGACTGGCTTCCCGCCGATATCAGCCAGCCGCATCAGTTCAACAACACCAATTTTCATTTCCACGGATCGCATGCGAGCCCGAGCGGCATTGCCGACAACGTGATGCGCTCGATGGCTCCTGGCCATGCCTACGACGTCGAGATCAAGCTGCCGGAGGACCACACCAAGGGGACCTACTGGTATCACCCCCACCACCACGGCAGCGCCGATATCCAGATGTCGAGCGGCATGGTGGGCGCTGTGATCATCGAAGGCGATTTCGCCGATGTGCCGCAGATCGCATCCGCGCGCGAGCGCCTGCTGGTGCTGACCCAGGTGGTCTACGACGCCAATGGCATGGTCGAGGATTTCGAGTCGCTGTTTCCGGAAACCGCGACACGCTTCCTCGCGATCAACGGCCAGCGCCGGCCGATGATCGAGATGCGTCCAGGCGAGGTGCAGCGCTGGCGCATCCTCAATGCGGCCTATCAGGATGACATGCTGCTCGATCTGGAAAAGCATGACCTGCATGCGGTGGCCTATGACGGCATTCAACTTGGGGCCGTGCAGCCTCTCAAGCAGCTTCTGATCGCGCCGGGCCAGCGCGCTGATCTCTTGGTGCAGGCGGGCTCAGCCGGCACCTATGCCTTGAACGCGGTGCCTTACGATCAGGGCCACCCCTCGCCGGTCGGTCCATTGGCGAGGGTCGTGGTGTCAGGCGCGCCGATGGACATGAAGCTGCCGGGCGCATTGCCGCCGCCGCCGCTGCAAAGCATCAAGGAGACCGAAATCACCAACCGTCGCACGGTGACCTTTTCGGCCAC
>JAMFSI010000082.1 GCA_026225215.1 Sphingomonas palustris
GCGCTCTGCCATTGCCGAGGCGTTGAGCGAATTTAAATGACAGGCACGGACGGTGATCACCGCGTGTGCGCCCATTGCAGACCACCGCATTTGCTGAAGCTTGTTCATTCGTTGGTTGACCAGGGTGTTCGCCAGTCCTTCTGTCGTTGACGTTCCAATCGCCTGCCCCTGACGATGGCGCAGGCCGTAATTCACTAGATGGGCGCTCTGCCCCTCAATGTAATCTCTGAGCTTGCCCATCGCGGTGCGCAGCCGTTTGGCCGCGATTGCTGTTGTGGCGCGCGTCCGGTCGATGGCGAACGGCTCGAGCAATTTGAAGACCCGTGTCATTGCCTGGCGTGCGCCGTTGACTTTGCCATGCCAGAGTTTCCAGTGGAGGCTGTCCAGAGCTTTAGCGATGAGGGGACGCGCGCGCCGTTCAGCGTTGGTGAGGCAGCCAAGACCTTTGGCTGTCGTCTTGGCGATTTGGACGCGGCGGGCCAAGTGCTGCCAGTCGAGAATGGGATCCGCTGCAACGCCGGCGTTCTTCAGGTATCCTCGCAGCATCTTGTCGCCATCGGTAAATGTCGTAATCCGTGTGGCGTCGCCTTGGCCGAGGTCCCTGGGGGCTTGCTTGATCAAATCATGCGGCTTGTCTGATGCGGAAATCACGGCTCCGGCCTTGACCACTTGGCCTCGGTCGTTGGAGCCAACGCCGATCAATACCCTCATGATGCCGCGGGCCTTTCGCCGAGTTGCTCCTGATAAAGGTGGTATCAATACCGAGATCAATCGAAATCGCTGTCTGGCGATCCTCCAGGTCAGAGCCGCCCAAATCAGCTGCCAATTGTGTTGCCCTGCGCAACACCTGACGGCGGGTCGTGCTTCTGGCACGCCCGACAGCAAACGGGAACAGGTCACCGACAAAGCGCTCAACCATTCGATAGCTCATGAAGGCGCCGAGGCGACTGCGCAGTTCATCATATTCGATGCTGGAGCGTGTCGAACTTCGGAACAGACACGGCGGCGCAAGTCGCGATCCATACCGCACGAGCCTGGGAATCCGGATAACCAACTTTCCAAATAGGGTCGGGACAGAGCGCAGCCGGTAATCCTTGAGCGACAGCGTCGGATCGACCTGCCGCATCAGCCCCGCCTTGGATTTGAGCGCACGTTCCTGCACGACCACAACTGCGCGCTGCAAATTACATACAATTTGCTGGGAGGTCACGAGATCGAAACCCACGCCGTCGAGATCCGCTGGCGCGTCGATCTCGCCGAGCTCGCAGACGGTGAGCCGCTCCGGCGGTCCGCAATCGTCTGATCCAACCAACTCAAGCCTCCAGCCCATAAACTCTCCGGCAAAAAAACAGGAAGTGGGTATTCAGCGCCTCAATTTCCGCTCGACCCCCATAGTTTGGGCCACTCCCCGGCACTTTTTGCACAGCTGTTACGAGAACCCCAAGTTTCGTGCAGCGATGCTATCCCGAGATCCGCCTTGCCCATGCGGCTCCTTTCGTCGAAGGGCAGCATGTGCTGACTGCGGCGGAGCCCGCCTTCTTCTTTTCGATAGTGGTCGCGCTCGCCCAGCGGATTTATTCGCATGGCCTTGCTGAACAATATCGCCGTTCTTGTGGTATCCCCGAGGATGTGCGACGCGAAGGCAATCCGCTGCCCCCGCGAACCAACAACGACCTGCTGATCGCCGAAGCCCGTGCTTGGATCATCGCTCACCTGCACGAGGATATCGACACTGCGGATATCGCCGCCCAATTCCACGTCAGCGGCCGCACGCTTTCACGCCGATTTATCATTGCCACCGGGGTCACCCCGCGCGCTTCCTGCGCGATGCGCGCATCAATGCGGCGCGGTCGATGCTGCGAATGACCCGCTTCTCCATCGACCAGATCGCACATATCGTCGGCTACAGTGACGCCGCTGTGTTCCGCAGCGTGTTCCGCAAGAGGTGCGGCCTGTCTCCCAGGGCAATCCGCATGGCCCGAGGGGGCTGAGAGGCACCGAGCGCCTAAGCCATGGCTCTATACCTCGGCTGGGGGACATTTATGCTGCCTTCGTCAGCGCCACCTATACCCGGCAGATCGTGCTGTTGGAAGATGAGCGCAACTGGCTGTTGCCTCGGATTGAGCAGAAGTAAGGACCTGACGCTGCCCGCGCCTCTGGCCGGATTGCGCGAGAACACCTTTCACGATTATGCGGCAAGTGTTCACCTATATCGTCAGGCGAAAGTGGCGTGAACCGCCGTCAAACGATGGCGCGCTTGATTGGCGATCCTAAAAATTATTTTATATCAATTATTTAACGTCCCACCGAGATGGAGGCCCGCCGTCCCGGTGCTAAAGCACAAGCAGAGCCCCACCCGATGCGTCCCGCACTGTCGTAGAGATTGCAATGCGCTAAGGCGACGCCGTCGGTCGCTTCCCGCGCGATCGATTCATAGCCGATCCATGGCCCCACCGGCAGTCGGTGCAGGTACATTGTCAGATCGGAATTCACCAGGCTGTAGTCGCCGGTGCTGCTGGCATTCGCGAGAGGACTCACGTAGTCGAGACCTGTTGCCACCCGGACAAACGGCGTGAGCGGCTCACCGCCGATCAGATCGCGAGCTTCACGCATCCAGACCCGCCGCTGGCCCATCTTCTCGAGCCCGCCTTCGACCCACCGCAACTTCCAAAGACCGAACATCGAGTCCGGCGCCGGATCGGCATCGGGGAAAGTATCGGGGTTCGGCATGTCCCAGACATCACCGCCCCAAACATCACCGCCCGGATTCTCGCTGCGACGCAACATCTGACACACTGCCCGTCCTGCGCTTTCGCCCTTGGCGAAGAACTCGGCGTCAATGACCTTTATGCGATAGCCATCTCTCACAACCCGCGTTTCAACATGCATCGCCGATTGCACTGGAGCGCGGTAGAGATCCACGGTGAGACGCGCTGGCTGGTAGGCTGGATCTGCATGCCGCTTTTCGATCTCGGCAGCGAGCACCCCCGCCACTACCCTCCCGTGAAGGGTGCCGTGCTTCCAGGGACCGAGCGCCCGCGCCGTAGGCTGAAGAGTTTCACCCTCGCGATGAAAGAACGGCTCCAGCTCATCGGTCATCGTGGGATTTCCCATCTATATCGTTCACCGCGATTACGCGCAACTTCACGAAATCGAAATTCCTTAAATATTGTTGATCAGTTCTTTGAAAATTAGAGCGAACCCTTCGTATCAATATCAACCTGATCCGCCCCAGCCATTCTAAAGAAACCATCCGATCCACCGTCAAGCCAGTTAAATCTTGCCGGTTAGCTCCGGCACAGCCGTGAACAGATCAGCGACCAGACCGATATCCGCCACCTGGAAGATCGGCGCGTCTTCGTCCTTGTTGATGGCGATGATGGTCTTGCTGTCCTTCATGCCGGCGAGATGCTGGATCGCGCCTGAGATGCCGACCGCGACATAGACTTCGGGGGCGACGATCTTGCCGGTCTGGCCGACCTGATAGTCGTTGGGGACATAGCCGGCATCGACCGCGGCGCGGCTGGCGCCGACGCCTGCGCCGAGCTTGTCGGCGAGCGGGAAGATAGTGGCCTTGAAAGTGTCGGCGTCTTTCAACGCGCGCCCGCCCGAGACGATGATCTTGGCGCTTGTCAGTTCAGGGCGTTCGAGCTTGGCGATCTCGGCCCCGGCGAAGGACGAAATCCCGGCATCGGTCGGACCCGATACCGCTTCCACCGCAGCGCTGCCCCCGGTCGGCTCGGCCTTGGCAAAGGCAGTGCCGCGCACGGTGATCACCTTCTTGGCATCTCCCGATTGCACCGTAGCGATGGCGTTGCCCGCGTAGATCGGCCGGGTGAAGGTGTCGGCGCTTTCGACCGAGAGGATGTCGCTGATCTGCATCACATCGAGCAGCGCGGCGACGCGCGGGGTGATGTTCTTGCCATGCGCGGTAGCCGGGGCGAGGAAGGCGTCGTAATTGGCCAGCAACCCGGCCACCAGCGGCGCGACGTTCTCGGCCAGTTGGTTGGCATAGGCGGCATCGTCGGCAAGCAGCACCTTAGCGACGCCTGCGACTTGCGACGCCTGCTGCGCGGCAGCGCTGGCGCCCGAACCGGCGACCAGCACATGCACTTCGCCGAGCTTGGCAGCGGCGGTGACCACGGCCAGCGTGGCATCCTTCAGCGAGGCATTGTCATGCTCGGCATAGACGAGAACGCTCATGCGGCGACTCCCATTTCCTTGAGTTTGGCGACCAGCGCATCGACATCGGCAACCTTGATCCCGGCCTGGCGGACAGGCGGCTCGGTCACTTTCAGCGTCTTGAGATGCGGGGTGGTGTCGACGCCGTAATCGGCCGGAGTCTTGTTCGCCAGCGGCTTGCTCTTGGCCTTCATGATGTTAGGCAGCGAGGCATAGCGCGGCTCATTGAGACGCAGATCGGTGGTGACGATCGCGGGCAACGCCAGCTTCACCGTCTCCAACCCACCATCGACTTCGCGCTTCACAGTGACGCTGTCGCCCTCGACGGTGACTTCGCTGGCGAAAGTGCCTTGCGGGCGACCCAGCAGCGCAGCGAGCATCTGGCCGGTCTGGTTGCAATCGTCGTCGATCGCCTGCTTGCCCAGAATGATCAGGCCAGGGTTCTCCTCGGCGGCGATGGCTTTGAGGATCTTGGCAACCGCCAGCGGCTCGACCACATCCTCGGTGGTGACCAGGATCGCCCGATCGGCGCCCATCGCCAGCGCCGTGCGCAGCGTTTCCTGGGCTTTAGCCGGGCCGACCGA
>JAMFSI010000010.1 GCA_026225215.1 Sphingomonas palustris
AAATTGTCTATCTTCCCAGTGATCCCTCGGTCGCTCACCTGCGCGACGAACTTACGCTCGATATGTTCCCCTATTACGCCGGCGGCGGATTTTGCGGCCTGTTCGGCCTCATCTTCGGATTGGTTGCATGGAAACTGCTTGGCTCGGAGGGGTGATTCCCCGTCATTCCGGCGAAGGCCGGAATCCAGTCCAGCCTAACCGATTGCGATAGGTGGGTTTCTGGATCCCGGCCTTCGCCGGGATGACGAACAAACTGCAAATGTGTGAGTACGATAGGGGAGGGGGGACTGTAGCGCTCTAAAAACTTTCTTCGTAAATCCGGCTGATATCGCCACCCCATTCGCCATGGAACTTGTCGAGCAGGCGCTGCGCGGGGACTTTACCGCTGGAGACGATCTCGTCGAGCGGGCTCAAAAAGCCGGTTTCGTCGTCGCCGATACTGTTGAGCTGGCGCCTTGCGGCGAGGCCCGAGTGGGCGATGGCCAGCGCGTCGCGCGCGAGATCGCGCAAAGTGCCGCCGCCGGGGATGGGGGCATCGAGCGCTTGTTTGGGCACTGCATCGCGCAGGGCTTCGCGCTGGTCCATAGTCCAGTCCCTGACCAGATCCCAGGCGGCGTCGAGCGCGGACTGGTCGTAGAGCAGCCCCACCCATAGCGCCGGTAGCGCGCAGATGCGGCTGGTCGGGCCGCCGTCAGCGCCGCGCATTTCGAGGAAGCTCTTCAGCCGTACCTCGGGAAAGGCGGTGGAGAGGTGATCGACCCAATCGCCCGCCTGGGGCAATTCGCCGGGCAGCGCGGGCAATTTGCCGGCCATGAAGTCGCGGAAGCTCTGACCGGCGGCGTCGATATATTTGCCGTCGCGGTAAACGAAGTACATCGGCACATCGAGCATGTAATCGACGTAGCGTTCGTAGCCGAAACCCTGGTCGAAGACAAAGGGCAGCATCCCGGTGCGCGCCGGATCGGTGTCCGACCAGATATGGCTGCGATAGGACAGGAAGCCGTTGGGCTTGCCTTCGGTAAAGGGCGAATTGGCAAACAGCGCTGTCGCCAGCGGCTGCAGCGCCAGTGAGACGCGGAATTTCTGCACCATATCGGCCTCGCTCGAATAATCGAGGTTGGTCTGGATGGTGCAAGTGCGCAGCATCATGTCGAGGCCCATCGTGCCGACGCGCGGCATGTGGCGCAGCATGATCGCGTAGCGACCCTTGGGCATCACCGGCAGCTCGTCACGGCGCTTATCCGGCCACATGCCGAGCCCGAGGAAGCCGGTGCCGGTATGCGCGCCGATCGCCTTGACCTGCTCGAGATGGCGGCCGGATTCGGCGCAGGTCTCGTGCAGATTGACTAGCGGTGCACCCGATAATTCGAGCTGCCCGGCCGGCTCCAGGCTGATCGCGCCATCCTTGCCGGACATGGCGATGACCTGGCCATTTTCCTCGACCGGCGTCCAGCCGAACTGGCGCAGTGCGAGCAACAGGTCGCGGATGCCGCCCGGCTCGTCATAGGAAGGAGCGTGGTGATCGCTTTGGCGGTAGACCAGCTTTTCGTGCTCGGTGCCGATACGCCAGCGCTCGCGGGGCTTTTCCCCGGCGGCCATGGGGGCGGCGAGCTGATCGCGGTGTTCGATCACCGGATCGTTAGGGCCGGCTGCGAGGTGTGTGCTCATGGCGCTGCCGATAAAGGGCCGTGAAGCGAAGTGCCAGCGCAATCATCCGGATGCCCCCGCTCACGCGCTGCATCGCTGCGCCGATCAATGAGACGCAGCCCCTTGAAAGTCAGCCCTGCCAATCCCCGGCCAGCGCCATCCACACCGCAGTGGCGGACAGCGCCGCGGTTTCACCGCGCAAGATTCGTGGGCCGAGCGAGATCGGGTGGGCTGTGGATAGCGCGCGAATAGCGGCACGTTCGCTATCGTCGAAGCCGCCCTCGGGGCCGGTGAGCAGCGCTGCCGGGCCTGGGCGCGCGGCAAAAGCGGTGGCAGCGGGTTCGCCGCCGGCCTCATCGGCAAAGAACAGCGTCCGCTCGTTACCCCACCCGCGCAGTAACGCCTCCAGCTTCACCGGCTCGGCGAGTTGTGGCAGCGCGGTGCGGGCGCATTGCTCGGCGGCTTCGGTGAGAATCGCGCTGGCCCGCTCCAGATTGAGTTTGTCGGCGACGCAGCGGCGGGTCAGCACCGGCTGGATGCGGCTGACTCCCAGCTCGGTGGCCTTTTCCAGCACCCAATCGAAGCGGTCCTTCTTGAGCAGCGCCGCGCAGAGGATAAAATCGGGTACTTCCTCGCGTGGGCGCAGCAGGGTCTCGCAGCGGGCTAGCAGCTCGCGCTTTTCGACCGAGGCGATCGGCGCTGCCCATTCGCCGGTGATATTATCGCAGAGGATCACGACATCGCCGACGCCGGCGCGCATCACCCGCGCCAGATAATGCGCTTGCGCGCCATCGATCGACACTTGCCCGCCTTCGCTGAGCGGGCCGGGGACAAACAGGCGCGGAGCGCTCTTGGGTGGCCAGGAAGGGGTGGCGGGCATGGCCGCCATCTAGCCTAATCGGGCGCTCCCGGCTATGCCCCCGGCATGAGTGAAAGCGCCCAGATCGTGCCCGACAGCCAGCATCGCGGCCTGGTTGCCCGCCTGCCGCCATTGCCGCGCGATCTCGCCCAACTCGCTCGCTTCGATCGGCCGATCGGCTGGTGGCTGTTGTTCTGGCCCTGCGCCTGGGGGATGTTGCTGGCGGGGGGCACGAATGACTGGCGGCTGCTCGGCTGGCTGTTGCTCGGCGCAATCGCCATGCGCGGCGCGGGCTGCGTCTACAACGATATCGTCGATGCCGAGCTTGACCGGCAAGTCGCGCGCACCGCCTCGCGCCCGGTGGCCAGTGGGCGCGTCAGTAAAAAGCTGGCGTTGGCCTGGGCACTGGCGCTCTGCCTGGTCGGACTGATCGTGCTCCTGCAATTGCGCTGGCAGGCGCAACTGGTGGCGCTCGGCAGCCTCGCGCTGGTTGCTGCTTATCCGTTTATGAAGCGGATCACCGGCTGGCCGCAGGCGTGGCTGGGGTTGGTGTTCACTTGGGGCGCGCCGGTCGGCTGGGTCGCAGTACGCGGGGATCACCTGGATGTGCTCGCCGCGCTTTATGCCGGCAGCATCTGCTGGTGCATCGGTTATGACACGATCTACGCCTTGCAGGATCGTGAGGATGACGCATTGCTCGGAATAGGCTCCAGCGCGCTGACGCTGGGGCGGCATGTGCGCGGAGGAGTGGGGGCCTTCTATGGGGCGGCGCTGGGCTTTTGGGTGTTAGCCTTCTGGCTGCTCGATCCCGATCCGCTGGGGCTGGTGGCGCCGGTGCCGATGGCTGCGCATCTCGGCTGGCAAGTGCTGACGCTGCGGACGGATCGCGACGGCAACGCGTTGACTCGTTTTCGCGCCAATCGCTTCGCCGGGTTGCTGATGGCGCTGGCCTGCTGGGCGGTGGCCGCTGGGGAGCAAATGTCGCGCGTCAGCTATCTGTGAACGTCCAGGCTTCGGACATATGCATGGGCACATGAACAGCCCCCCGTCCGTGCTGAGCTTGTCGAAGCATTGCTTTTCACTTCCGGCGAGCCAGCGAAGAAGAAAAGCAGTCCTTCGACAAGCTCAGGACGGACGGAATAAGCAATTGGTCCGCTGCTTGTCGGCCTGATCACTCCGCCGCCAGCAACTGCTCCGCCCCACCCAGATCGACACTGACCAGCCGCGATACCCCGCGCTCCACCATGGTCACCCCGAACAAGCGATGCATCCGGCTCATCGACACGGCATTATGCGTGACGATCAGATAGCGGGTGTCGGTTTCCCCGACCATCGCGTCGAGCAGATCGCAGAAACGCTCGATATTGGCGTCGTCGAGCGGCGCGTCGACTTCGTCGAGCACGCAGATCGGCGCGGGATTGGTCAGGAAGAGCGCGAAGATCAGCGCGATCGCGGTCAGCGCCTGCTCGCCGCCCGACAGCAGCGTCAGCGATTGCAGCCGCTTGCCGGGCGGTTGAGCGAGGATTTCCAACCCCGCTTCCAGCGGATCATCCGAGTCGATCAGTGCCAATTGTGCCTGGCCGCCTTCAAACAGCCGCTCGAATAGCCGGCGAAAATGGCCGTCCACGGCGGTGAAGGCGGCGCGTAGCCGTTCGCGGCCTTCGCGATTGAGGCTGCCGATCGAGCCGCGCAGCCGGTGCACCGCCTCGGTCAGTTCGGCTTGCTCGTTACGCACGGACGTGTGTCTGGTTTCCGCCTCGGCCAGTTCGTCAGTGGCCACCAGATTGACCGGGCCGAGCCGCTCGCGCTCGGCGGTCAGCCGGTCCATCTCTGCCGCTTCCTCAATGGTGGCAAAGATACTTTCGTCGGAAAAATCAAAGCGTTCGGGCAGAAGCGGCGGCGGGCATTGGAAGCGCTCGCCGGAAATACCCGCCATTTCGGCGCGGCGGCTTTCTTCGTTCTCGGCACGCGCCGACGCGCCGGCACGGGTCTCGCGCGCGGCGGCAAGCATCTCCTGTGCGGTGGCGAGTTCGCTATCCGCTTGTCGCGCGGTTTCGCTGGTCTCGGCCAGACTGCGCTCGGCCTCCGCCAATTCGCCAGCGAGGCGGTTACGCAAGGTTTCGCCGGCTTCGATCTCGCGGATCAGCGCGGCGGGCTTGGCCGCGATCACCGCGCGCTCCTCGATGATTTCTTCCAGCCGGCGGCCCATTTCCGCCAAGCGTCGGGTGGCATCGCCCGCGCGCGCTTGCCAGCCGCGCATATCGGCGGCCTGAGCGGCGATACGCTCGCGACCGACCGCCAGCGCCTGATCCTGCGCGGCGAGCGCGGCGGTGGCGGCTTGCAAGTGCCGGCGCGCGTCGTCGTGGCGGGATTGCGCCGCCAGCAATGTCGCGCGACCGGCTTCGGGGGCAGGCAGCGCCGCCCGCGTCGCCAGGGCGCCATCGCGCTCAGCTTCACCCAGGCGCTGCTGCTCGGCGAGATCGGCGGTAGCGGCGTCGAGTTCGGCGCGGCGTGCGGCCTGGCGCTCGCGCGCGCTTTGGGCCTGATCCAGCGCCCGCAGAGCGGCCCGCTCCGACTCGGCGGTAGCGGAGAGCGCCCGTTCTGCAGCACTGACCGCGCTCTGCGCTGTCGCCAGTTCCGATTGCACCCGGCCCTGTTCGGCGGCAGCCCGTTCGGCGGCGGTGCGCTTGGCCGGCAACTCGGCGGCCAACTCGTCGAAGCGGTTTTGCGCCTCCAGGCGCACTGCTTCGGCGGCGCCTTCGCCGCGCGCGACGAAGCCATCCCAACGCCGCAGTCGTCCGGCGCGTGTAACCAGCCATTCGCCGGGGCCGAGTGTCCGGCCATCATCCTGTTCGGCGACATGGACCAGCGCCAGCCTGGCGGTCAGTTCAGGCGGACAGGCGGTGATGTGATGCGCTAGCGCATCCGCAACCGGCGCGCGTGCTGCAGCCCCGGTCCAGAATCGACCATCCTCGTCTTGTGGCGCGGCGCCCAGCGGAGCCTTGGCATCACGGCCCAGCACTGCGGCGAGCGCGCGCTCATAGCCCGGCGCCGCGCGAATACTGTCGAGCGCGCCCGGCCGGCCGCGACCATTGGCGGCGGATTTGGCGCGTTGTTCGCGATCGCGCCGTAGCGCTTCATATTCGCGCTCTATTCCGGTGAGGTCGGCCTTTGCGCCGGCCAGCGTGCTGGCTGCGGTATCGACCTCGGCTTGCAGTTCGGTCTTGCCGGCCTGCGCCTGCGCCAGCCCGGCCCGGCTGTTTGCCACCGCCGCCATGGCATTGGCTTGCTGGGCCTCGGCCAGGATCACCATCTCGTCGGCGTCGGCGCTACCTGACAAAGCGGCGCGGGCCTGGTCCAGCCGGCCTTGCTCCGTCTGAAGCCGGGTTAGCCGGCTCTGCGCTGCCGCCAACGCGGCCTCGGCAACGCGCCATTCCGCTTCCACGCCGGCTTGCGCGGCGGTGGCCTGGGCCAGCGCCAGTTCGGCGGCGCGGGCGGCGCGCTCGGCATCTTCCAGGCTTTGCGCCAGCCTGGGTCGCGCCGCTTCCTCATCCGCCAGCGCTGCTTGCCCCTGCGCCAGATCTGTCTGCAATTTTGCCAGCGCCGCTGCCGCATCGCCGGTCAGGCGATCGGCCTCGCCGCGATCTTCCTCCAGCCGGGCGTAAGCACGATCGAGATCGCGCAGCCGCTGCTCGGCATTGTCGAGTTGGCTGGTCAGCGTCGCCATGCGGTGGCCATGCGCGCTGGCATCGTCGCGTCGATCGGCCATCGTCTCACGTGCTGCGGCGACCTGCGCCGCTGCCGCTGCCTGGGCGACGGCGGCGTGCTTCACTTTATCCTGTGCGGCGGTGACCCGGCCCTCGCTGGCTTCGGCTTCATCGCGCGCGGCTTGGGCGGCGGCGGCGGCATCGCGCCAGCGGGCGAACACCAGCCGCGCCTCGGCCAGTCGGATGCGCGTCGACAGCAAAGTATAGCGCTGAGCGGCGCGCGCCTGCCGGCGGAGCGTGGCGACCTGGGCGTCCAGCCCCGCGATCAGATCATCGATCCGCGCCAGATTGGCCTCGGTGGCGCGGAGTTTCTGCTCGGCATCGCGGCGGCGGACGTGCAGTCCGGCGATCCCGGCGGCTTCCTCGAGCATCTGGCGACGCTCGGCGGGCCGGGCGGCGATCACCGCGGCGATCCGCCCCTGGCTGACCAGCGCCGGCGAATGTGCGCCGGTCGCGGCATCGGCGAAGACCAGGGCGACATCGCGTGCCCGCACATCGCGCCCGTTGATCCGATAAGCGCTGCCCGCGCCGCGCTCGATCCGGCGCACCACTTCCAGTTCCTCGCGGTCGGCAGTTTCGGCTTGCAGCACCACCTCGGCGAAATCGCGCGCCGGGCGGGTTGCGGTGCCGGCGAAGATGACATCATCCATACCGCCGCTGCGCAGGCTTTTGGGCGAATTTTCGCCCATCACCCAGCGGATCGCCTCGAGCAGGTTGGATTTGCCGCAACCATTCGGGCCGACGACACCCGTCAGCCCCGGCTCGATGCGCAGTTCAGCCGGCTCGACGAAGCTTTTGAAGCCGCTGAGCTTGAGCCGCCTGATGCGCATTAGATTTTCTCAGAAAATTCGCCCGAGGCGAATTTTAGCGCGGTGCCGGCCCGCTCCTCCGGCCCAACCACCCACAAGGTACCTTCAACGGGTGGTTGGGCCGGGGG
>JAMFSI010000083.1 GCA_026225215.1 Sphingomonas palustris
GTAGATGCCAAGCTGCTCATGAATCACGCCATTGCCGGCGTAAATTCGGGCTACATCACGCGCCACAAGTTGCTTGAGGATCACTTGCGGGCACAGCAACAGGCGATTTCTACCGTGATCTTTAATGTCATCACCTTGCGAGCTTCGAAGAACAACACGCTCTCAGCGTGGCTCGGGGCAGGGGCCACACGTCGGGGAATCGACAGATAATCGAATTTATCAGAATTAGCGATTATGGGATAGTCGATACCTGAAATTGTTAATGTATCGAGAAGCAAAGGTAAGTCTGAGTGAGAGCTTCTCCTCTGCCGAGCCAGCCTTTTTTACCGCGCTGCTCACGTGGACGGGTGTGGCAAACTAAATTGCTAAGCCCGTAATGAATAAAGTCCATCGATCGAATGCGTCGCGCTTTTCGGGTTCGTAATTGTGGCGTTGATAAATACGCGCAGATCCCGGCTTTGAATGCCCAGCGATTCGATTTTCACATGCTTCGATGACGTCACCTGAAATGCGCATGCGTTGCATCGTGGTGGCCATCGATCTACGCAAGTCGTGAAATCGCCATGGTTTCAGTTCGACCTTTGCGTCGTCTTCCTGAAAAATTCTGAGCATCTCGATATCCAGCGCGATTTTCGCCTTCGAAAACCCAGATATTGGCGTTTTTCCTGTGTTTGTTAGCAAGTAACCCCTTCTGGGCCAATCTTCTCCGCCAGCCAATGCGTCGATTTCAGTGATTGTTGCCTCTGGAAGGGGAATGAGCATTTCGGTGCTATTCTTCGCCCGATTGGAGGGGAGGAGCCACTGTCTGTTTTTCCGGTCCAATTCAGGCCATTGGATACCCGCAACCTCGCTGCGGCGCTGCCCGGTTAGCAGAAGTAATCGAACAAACGACCCGAACGGTCTGCCGAGATTGTAAGAAGCCAGCCATAAGCATCGTAGTTCTTCGTCGCTCAAGACTCTGTCCCGGGCAGGGACAGGTAACGGCGCCTCGAATCCTTCAAGTGGATTCATTACGATGTCTCCTCGTCCTTTTGCCCATCGGAAAAGGCGTCGGAGCACGACGAAAACATTGCGGCGCAAGCCAGGCTTTTCTGCCGGGAGGTCGTCAAAAAGGCGAGTGATACGCCTCGCATCGATCTGGGGTAAGGGCGTGTCGCCAAACGCTGGCTTGATGTGTAGGCGAAGAGCAGTTGCAGGAAATTTGTGTGCCCGTGGCCAGTTGATCTTGACGTACTGATCCATGAACCGATCCGCATAGCTGGAAAAGGCAAGTGTTATGGCTTCCGTACGCACCCTTGCTGCTTCAGCGACGGGGTCGATTCCTTGAGCGATCATTATCAAAAGCTTCTCGGCTTCCTTTCCGGCTAGCGCAGGCGTCCAAATCCCGTGAGATCCTATGGTGTAGCGCTTGATCTTATCTGACCGCCCTCCATGCATCCTATATTGAAGTATATAGGTCAGTTTCCCTGACGGCGTCCGCTTTATGCCAAAGCCCTTGCGATTTACATCCCACAGGAAGACATCGCGGACTCCCGGTTTGAGTGCATCTACGCTGCGCTTTGTGATCTTCCCGCTCGCCATTTGTCGTAGCTTCCAGCAATCACCTAGCAATCACCGTAAAGAAAGTTGTATAAAACTCAAGAGTGCCATGGCGAAAAAAATGCTGCCAGATTAGCATTATAATTGCATATTAGCGTGGTATGGCGCAGGCTGGGAAAGATCTTGCACGAGCCTTCTAAGCTTGGGGTCAGAGGTTCGAGTCCTCTCGGGCGCGCCATTTCGCGACGAAAGATAGAACCGGGGACGAGCCCAAGGCTGAAGGAGCAATGGCAAATGGCAGCTATCGATAATGCGTCTGGTCATGCGACCGCAGAAGAGTTGGGCCGCGAATATCTTCGCGCGCTCCAGGCCAAGGACAAAGCTGCGATTCTGGCCATATTGGCCGAGGATTTTACACTGGTCGTGCCCTGCGCCCTCGACGGCGTGAATGACAGCAATAGCGCGACCTGGAGCGGGCTGACCGGGCCGAATGGGGCCGATATCAACCTCGACAAGACCTTCGTGAAGATCGAACCGATCTGCTATCCCGACCTCGAATTCACCCCCGGTGCCAACCCCAATGTGGCCTTCGCCGAAGGCATGGGTGAGATGCGGATGATCACCAACCGGCACTACCGCAACATGTATGTTTTCCGCTTCGACAGCGAAGCCGGAAAGCTCAAGCGCATCCGCGAATACGTCAATCCGATTACCTGGGCGATATCGATGGGCGTCGCGCTGCCGGAGGTTGAGCCGGTTTGATGGCCATCGCCTGCCGTTTGTAGGGGGCGCTGGGGCACATTGCGCGTAAGACCGTTATCCTTAAACGACCCGTCCCTACGGAGAAACCGGAATGATCGTTTTGGCGCTTACACTGGCAAATGCAGCGACGAACTTCCCAGATACATTCACGGCTAGGCTGTCGGGACGGCAGCAGTCTCTCGATTTGCTAGCCGCAGCCGCCCGAAAATGCGGTTATTCGAATGCCGTAGTCAGTTACGGTCCTGAAAATCTGAAATTCATCGCCCTTGAAATGCCAATCAAGGACGCGAACAAAGGGCCATGGACCTGCACCATTGATTGGGTATTCAAACACCCAGAACTCAGCATCGATTTCTTAGGCAATGCTGCTCGCTAGCTCTCAGGTTTGTTAACTTCACCGTTGCCAATTAAAGAGCGATCTGCACTCCGCTCCTAACCCACCCCACCAAACAACCGATCGATCGATTCAGGCTGCGGCGAGGGGCCGTGGCCGTCGCCGAACGGCCAGTCGATGAAGCCTAGCGAGGCCGAGGTGCCGCCATCGACATGGATCACCTGGCCGGTGATGCATTTGGCGAGGTCGCTCACCAGGAACAGCACGGTGTTGGCGAGATCATCGACGCCCGGCGCTTCCTGCATCGGAATGTACATGGCGGTGGACTGCGCGCGCTGCTCGGGGGTGATGCTGGCGAAACGCGCCATGCGGGCCGCTTCGTCGCCGCCGCGCTTGCCGTAGCCGACCGATGGTGAGGTGTCGGGCGCGATCACGTTGATGCGGATGGCTTCCTTGCCCAGTTCGACCGCGACCGAGCGGGTGAAATTGGTCACCGCGGCTTTGGCCCCGGCGTAGACCGAATAGCCGGCGGCGCCGCGATGCGCTTCGATTGTGGTGAAATTGACGATCGTGCCGCCATGCCCACTCTTACGGATCAGTGGGACGATGCGCCGCGTGCTGTCGAGGACATAGCTGTAATTCAGCCGGATCATCTCGGCATCGTATTCGCGCGTCGCTTCGACGAACGGCCCGCGACCGGTGCCCCCGGCGATGTTGACCAGAATATCGACGTGATCGAACCGCGCCTCGACTTGATCGAAGAAACTATCGAGCGCGGCGACATTGAGGACATTCGCGACAGCCGAGAGTATGCTGACGCCGTGCGCTTCGACTTCGGCGACGATGTCGGCAGCGCCCTGGGCATCCTTGTCGCAACTGGCGATATTGACCCCCGCCTCGGCCAGTTTCAAGGCGATGGCGCGGCCGATTCCAGTGGCGCCGCCGATCAGCACCGCGTTCTTGCCGGCGAGCCCGGCATGGGCTTGAAGCAATGACATATCAGGCTCCTGTCTTGCCGAGCGCTTTGATGCGCGGCAGTGCTTTTGCGGTGAACAGTTCCAGGCTTTTCCAGCCGATCTCGGGCGGCAGGCCCGACATCAGCGGCATCAGCGACAAATGACGGGTCTTGGCCATTTCCACGCATTGGTCGGGGGTCAGCATCTGGATCATGCCCGATGCGCGGACTTTCTCGATGGTGTCGAGCCCGAACAGCGGCGAATTGGATTGCTTGGGATCGCTACCGCTGATCTTGGCATAGGCCTTGGCCATGAACAGCGCATATTCGCCGATGTCTCGCCAGCCCTGCTCGACGTCCTCGGTGCAATGGGTGCCGACCGAGCGCCCGAAGATCGGGCCGGGCTCGCGCCCGAGCTTGCGGCATTCCTCGATGTAGAGGGTGTCGAGATTGGGGCTCAGCGGGTTGAAGCCGAGGTTGAACTTCGCCGCGCGCCGCGCCGTCGCCGCGACGCCGCCACCGACATACAGTTGCGGCATCTTCTTGGGCAGCGGGCGGATGAACACCTCGCGGTCGCCATCCATGAACCGTTCGCCGGCCAAGGCGCGGGTGATGATTTCCAGCCCTTCATCCATCGCCTTGCCGCGATTCTTCAGCGATTTTCGGAACATGGCGAACTCATGATCGACATAGCCCGCCGCCAGCACGGTATGGAGCCGCCCGCCGCAGATCAGATCGGTCACCGCGATGGTCTCGGCGATCTTGACCGGATCATGCAGCGGCAGGACCAGCGCGCACAGCGTGATCATGATATCCTTGGTGCGCGCGCCCGCCGCCGCCGCCGCCAGCGAAGGCACCGGACAATAGCCATCCGGCGAGCCGTGATGCTCGGCGAAGATGATATTGTCGAAGCCCTGCCGGTCGGCATATTCGATCATGTCGAGGGCGGCGGGGTAGATCTGCTCATGCGGCGTGCCGAAGTCGGCCGAACGTAAATCGAACATCAAAGCTGTGCGAAACAGCATGCTTGCCTCTCCCAATTCTCTATCGTCGGGCAAGACATCACAATTTGCGTCGCGGGGCCAGACCCCAGCACGACGCCGGGGCGGCTTTAGGCCCGAGTTTCGGACACGATCACATATGTATCGGAATCGCTGGCGCTGTTCAGGCGGGCTCCAGCGATGCCATGTCGATCACGAAACGATAGTGGACGTCCGACCGTTCCATACGCTCGTAAGCCTCGTTGATCTGGTCCATGCGGATCATTTCGACCTCGGGCACGATGCCCTTGCGGCCACAGAAATCGAGCATTTCCTGGGTTTCGGCGATTCCGCCGATCAGCGATCCGGCGACAGCGCGCCGCCCGAACACTAGCGGGAAGGTATGCGGCTCGTCCAGATTCCCGATCTGGCCGACCAAAACCAAAGTGCCGTGGTAATCGAGCAGCGGCAGATAGGGGTTGATGTCGTGCTTCACCGGCACGGTATCGATGATGAAATCGAAGCTGTTGGCAGCGGCGGCCATGGCGGCTTCATCGCTGGAGATCAGCACGGCGTCGGCGCCCAGGTCGAAGGCATCCTTTTCCTTGCCTGGCGAGCGGCTGAACACGGTGACATGCGCGCCCAGCGCCGCGCCGAACTTGACCGCCATATGGCCGAGCCCGCCGAGCCCGACTACGCCGACGCGGCTGCCGGGGCCGACGCCCCAATGGCGCATCGGCGAATAGGTGGTGATCCCGGCGCAGAGCAGCGGGCCGACCTTGGCGATGTCGAGCCCCTCGGGCACGCGCAGCACGAAATGTTCCTTGACGACGATCTGCCGGGCATAGCCGCCCAGAGTGTTTTCGCCGGTGACGCGATCCTTGCCATTATACGTGCCGGTCCAGCCCTCGCGGCAATAATTCTCGAGATCGTGCCGGCACTGGTCGCAATGGCCGCAGCTATCGACGAGGCAGCCGACCGCGACCACCTCGCCGGGCTGGTAGCGAGTCACCGCGGGGCCGACGGCGGTCACTCGCCCGACGATTTCGTGGCCCGGCACCGCGGGGTAGACGGCGTTTCCCCAATCGTTGCGCGTGGTATGCAGGTCCGAATGACAGACGCCGCAATAGAGAATGTCGATAGCGACATCGTCGGCGCGCAACTCGCGGCGGGTAAATTCAAAGGGTGCGAGCGGAGATTCAGCCGATTGCGCGGCATAGCCGATGGTTTTCATCTTCGGGGTTCCTCGTAAAATGCTTAGCGGTTGACCAGCGACGCCATTGCCGGCGGATAGCGATCACCCTGGACTTCAATCGCGGCCAGCGCGTCGGCGATCTGGGCGGACTCACCAGCGCTCAGCACCAGCTCGGCCGCGCCCAGGTTCTCTTCCAGCCGATGCAGCTTGCTGGTGCCGGGGATCGGCACGATCCAGGGTTTCTCGGCAAGCAGCCACGCCAAGGCGATCTGGGCGGGGGTGGCGTCGCGTCCGCTGGCAATTTCGCCGAGCTTATCGACCCGCGCCTGATTAGCGGCCCGGTTTTCGGCGCTGAAGCGCGGCACTGTGTTGCGAAAATCACTGGCGACGAAGCTGGTGTCGGCGGTGATCGCGCCGGTCAGGAAGCCCTTGCCGAGCGGGCTGAACGGCACGAAGCCGATTCCCAGCTCTTCCAGCGTCGGGATGATCTCCGCTTCGGGTTCGCGCCACCACAGCGAATATTCGCTTTGCAGCGCGGCCACGGGCTGGACCGCATGAGCGCGGCGGATAATGGCGGGGCTGGCCTCGGACAGACCGAAATGCTTGACCTTGCCTTCGGCGATCAACTCCTTCACCGTACCGGCGACATCTTCGATCGGCACATTGGGATCGACGCGGTGCTGATAATAGAGGTCGATTACCTCTACTCCCAGCCGCTTCAACGATCCCTCGCAAGCGGCGCGGATATGCTCGGGGCGGCTATCGAGGCCGGAGGCGGGGCTGGGTTGAGCGCCGCCAAAACCAAATTTGCTGGCGATCACAACCTGCTCGCGTAGCGGCGCTAGCGCCTTGCCCACGAGCACTTCATTGGTGAAAGGCCCGTAGACCTCGGCGGTGTCGAAGAAGGTGACGCCCCGTTCGGCAGCGGCGCGGATCAAGGCGATGCCATCGCTTTCGGTCACCGGGCTGCCGAGGCCGAAGCTGAGGCCCATGCAGCCGAAACCGAGCGCGGATACGGAGAGGCCGCTGGCCCCAAGTTGACGCTTTTCCATGGGAATTCTCCTGAGTTGGGGCAACGAGTCGGCCAAGCGGTGCTGGATAAGTGAGCCGGCAGGCATTCTCGATAGCATCGCGCGCCATTCGCGATTATCCGCTTAAATCGGCATGACATCATGACGGGAATTCATGAGTGCAACGCGACAATCTGACCGCCCTTCATGCGTTCCTGACCATTGTCGAGGAAGGCAGCTTTACTCGCGCCGCCGACAAGCTCGGCACTTCGCAATCGGCGCTGAGCCATACCGTCCGGCGCCTCGAAAGCCGGCTCGGGGTGCGGCTGCTTTCGCGCACCACGCGCAGCCTGGCGCCGACCGAAGCCGGCGAGCGCCTGCTGGCGCGGTTGCGACCGGCGCTGGATGAAATCGCCGACGGCATTGCTTCGCTCAATGAACTGCGCGACAAACCTTCCGGTACCATTCGCATCACCACCAGCGAACACGCCGCTCACACGGTATTGTGGCCGGCCCTGGCGCGGCTGCTGCCGGAATATCCGGATATCAAGGTGGAAGTCGGTATCGATCCGGGGCTTACCGATATCGTCACCGATCGCTTCGACGCCGGCATCCGCCTGGGCGAATCGATCGCCAAGGATATGATCGCGGTGCGCGTTGGCCCGGAGATGCGCATGGCGGCGGTCGCCTCGCCGACCTATTTTGCCGCGCATGGCGTGCCACGGACACCGCATGACCTGGCCGAGCATAGTTGCATCAATCTGCGTTTTCTTTCGCGTGGCAGCCTTTATGCGTGGGAATTCGAGCGGGACGGGCGCGAAATCAACGTGCGGGTCGATGGACAGATCATTTCGAACAACACGCGGATGATCAAGAAGGCGGCCCTCGCCGGTTTTGGCATCGCCATGTTGATGGACGATCATTTCCAGCGGGAACTGGATAGCGGAGCGCTCGTGCGCGTGCTGGAAGACTGGTGCCCGCCGTTTGCCGGTTACCACCTCTATTACCCCAGCCGCCGTCAACCTTCGCCGGCCTTCTCGCTGCTGGTAGATGCGCTGCGTTATCCCTCCAGCGGATCGCGATAAGGCCCAGCAAGGTGCCCGCCATCGACGAGCAATTGCGATCCGGTACAATAGGAGCTTTCATCGCAGGCGAAGAACAGCACCGCGTTGGCCACTTCCTCGGCTCTGGCCATGCGCTTGATCGGCTGGCGGGCAACCGGCTTCTCCAGCCGTGCCATTTGCGGCGGGGTCATAATGACGGTCGCGCATGCTTGGCCAGCTTGCGGGCGATAGCCTCGCCGATGCCCTGCGCCGCGCCGGTGCCCTGCGCCGCGCCGGTGACCACAGCGACCTTGCCGGCAAGTCTTGGCGTAGTCACGGCATGGCCACTCCGCCATTGGGCCGGATGATCTGCCCGGTCACGAAACGCGCCGCGTCGGAGGCGAGGTAAAGCACGGCAAGCGCGATATCGCGCGGAACGCCGGTAATGCCCAGCGGCGAGGATTGTTCGCGCTGCTGCAGTCCCTCGGCCAGCTTCACCGGATCCACGGCACCCGTTGCGTCGCGGAAGCCATGCGTGCCCATCGGCGTATCGACCCAGCCGGGGGCGATGGCGTTAGCGCGGATGCCGA
>JAMFSI010000084.1 GCA_026225215.1 Sphingomonas palustris
GTTCCTGATTAAACTGCTACCCCAACCTTCGTTTCGGAAAGTCTGTGCCGTCCCGCCCCCCCGGCCCAGCCACCCCCCGGGTACCATCATGGGGTGGCTGGGCCGGGGGAGCGGGACGGCACAGACTTTCCGAAACGAAGTTTCGGATAGCATTTAAAGCAGGAACACCGGGAGACTATATATGTCCGAGAGTTTCGCCGACTGGAAGGCGATCTGCGAGACCAAATACCGCTACTGCCGCTGCCTCGATAGCAAGGACTGGGCCGGCTATGGCGATTGCTTCACCGAGGATGTGGTGCTGGAAACCCCGCCCGAAACGATCACGCGCGGCCGGGATGCGGTGCTCGCGACGGTTCGCGGCCATGTCGAAACCTCGGTGACGAATCATCAGGTACAGAATCCCGAAATTACCTTCGACGGCGCCGACGCCGCCAATGTGATCTGGGCGCTGCAGGACCGCAATATCTGGAGCGCGGAGCGGCGCGAGGTAGTGGGCAATGCCGGTCACACCGGCTTCGGCCACTACCGCGAACGCTATGTCCGCTGCCCGGACGGCCAGTGGCGGATCAAACACCAGAGGCTGAGCTATGTTCACATGGACATCTACGACGCGAAGAACTGAGCGCGGCGAGCTTTGCTAGCCATGTCGGGCAAAGATGATTGCTCGCGATGCCGATTGCTGCTTTCACTGCGGCGACACGGGAAGAGGTAGTCAGACATGGCACACACCAATGTATCGCTGGGCAAGCTGGGCATCTGGTCGATGGAGGCGCGCTTTGCCGATCCGGGGCTGGCGGCGGAGGCGGCAGCCGAGGCGGATGAGCTTGGTTTTGGCGCGCTGTGGGTACCGGGCGGTGTCGGCGGCGATATCACCGGCGATCTCGATCGGCTGCTCGCCGCGACGCGCCGCCTCGTGGTGGCGACCGGCATCATCAATATCTGGAAGCATGAGCCCGCCGAAATCGCCGACTGGTGGAAAGCGCTGCCTGCGGCCAACCAGTCGCGGCTTATGCTGGGATTAGGCATCAGCCACGGCCCGCTGATCGGCGAGGCTTGGGCCAAGCCACTCGCCAAGACCCGCAGCTATGTGGCCGATCTGACCGGGCTCGGGGTACCGGCCGAGCATCTCTGCCTTGCCGCCCTGGGCCCGAAAATGGTCGAATTGTCGGGCACAACCACCGCTGGCGCCCATCCCTATCTGGTTACCCCCGAACACACCGCCCAGGCGCGCGCCATTCTCGGCCCCGACAAATTGCTGGCGCCCGAACAAGGGGTGATCCTCGAAACCGACCCCGCCAAATTCCGCGAAATGGCGCTGGGCGCATTGACGCATTATCGCCAGTTGCCCAATTACAAGAACAACTGGCTCCGGCTGGGCTTTACCGAGCAGGACATTACCGAGGGCAGCGACCGACTGCTCGACGGATTGTTTGCATGGGGACCGATCGAGCGGATCGTCGAGCGGGTCCACGCGCATTGGCAGGCGGGCGCCGATCATGTCTGCCTGCAGGTGATCACCTCCCAACCGATGGACCTGACCGCCGCACGCGCGGCCTGGCGCGAGTTGGCCGAAGCCTTGCTGTAAATCGGATATATGCCCGCCAGCCCGGAAGAGCGCCGCCAGGCCGCACCCCAAAGCGCACCACAGTCGGTCACCCGGGTGATCCGCATTCTGGAGGTGTTGTGCGCCCGTGCCGGGCCGGTCAGCCTGGCCGATCTGGCGCGGGCATTGGCCACTCCCAAGAGCAGCCTCGCGGCATTGTTGCGCGGGCTGGCAGAGGAGGAATTCGTAGTCGCCGTCGATGGGGCCTGGCGGTTAGGGCCCGGCGCTTACGGGCTGGGCAGCGCTCTGCTGGAAGCGCGGCGGCGACTGTCCACGCCCGACCTGCTGCGCGAGGGGATGCGGCGTCTGGCGGGTGCGTCGGGCGAAACCGTGCTGTTCGCCGTGGCCGATGCCGATGGGCAGACGCTGACCTATGTCGATGTGATCGAAAGTCGCAACGCCGTGCGCTTTGCCGTCGCCGTCGGCGATCGCCGACCGTTGTACGCCACTGCCGGGGGCCGGATGCTGCTCGCGGCGCGGACGAGCACGGAGGTGCAAGCCTATCTCCAGCAGCTGCGGCCCGAACGGCTGACGTCCACCGCCGAAACCGACAAGGTGCGGCTGGCCGCGGTGATCGCCTCAGCTCGTGAAGCCAGCGTGGCTCAGACCGTGGATCAGGCCGCCGATGGCGTGACCGGCACCGCTGCGCTGATCCACGACGCCAGTGGCCATGTCCCCGGGGCGCTGGTGGTCGCCGCACCGAGCGCACGATCGCAGGATCGGCTGGCAGAATTGCGCGGACTGGTGCGCGAGGAAGCCGCGACGATTTCCCGCAGCCTGGGCTGGCGCGACAAGACCCCGGATCAAGCCGCAGCGATTCCCGCATCCTGACCGCCGAGCGCTGGCGATTTCCTGTTCTTTTCCTTCAACGACAGGCTGAGCCCCGCGATCAGTACCAACATCCCGGCGCAAACCGCCATCCCCGGCAAATAACTTCCGGTGACCTCCTGCTGGCGCGCGACCGCATAGGGAAATATCTGGCTGAGCGGCACGAACAGCATTGCCAGGCCGAAAGCCTTGCCGAAGTCCTGGGCGCCGAATTCAGCGGCGATCGCCGAGGACAAGGGCGTGAACACCGCGGCGTTGAGCCCGATCAGCGTTGCCCCCAAAGCGAGTACCGGCAGACTGTGGCCGACCGCGAGAACGCCGATACCGGCAGCCACCGCCAGCGCCATCCCGGCCAGCGGCAAGCGATTGCCGAAGCGGTCGGCGAGCACCCCCATCACCAGCGAGGCGAAAACATGCGCGATGCCGACCATGGCGATCAGCGTACCGGTTTCTTGCAAGCCAAATCCCCGACTCTTGGCGAAGATGCCCATGTTCTGCACGAAAGCCGTGCCGGTGCCGATCATCACCAGATAAATCGCGACCAGCACCCAGAAGGTGCGGCGGCTGAGCACTTCGCGCCAGCCGAGATTGCTGCCCATGGCACTCCCCCCGTGGGAATTGCTGGCAGCTACGGGAATCGCGCCGTCGATGGTGAGATAATGCAGGCCATGCCGTTCGGTCGGCCGGTCGCGGATCACCATCACCACGATCGGCATGATCACCGCTATCACCAGCAAGGCGCCGATTCGCCAGACCATGCGCCAGCCCAACTCGGGCAGAAACGTCGCCACGAGTTTGGGCAGCACCGTCGCCGCCAGGCCGACGCCGCAAGTCGAAATGCCCAGCGCCGTCCCCAGCGAGCGCACGAACCAGCGCGAAATCAAGGCATTGGCGGGAACCGCGGTGCACATGGTCAAGGCCGGCGCGGCAACCAGGCCATAGAGCGCGATGATATGCCACGGCCGAGTGGCGAAACTCACCCCTAAGTAGAACAATGCCATCCCGGTCAGCCCGGCGCCGAAGATGCGCCGCGCCGAATATTTATCGGCCCAGGCGCCGACAATAACCGAAGACGGCGACGCGCCGACGAGCATGGCCATGATCGACAATTGAAAGACGCTGGGCCGCGCATGCATTTCCGCCGCCCAGATCGGCACGAATTGCGGGAAGGAATAATAGCTGAGCGAATTGGCCGCGACTTGCGACAGCACGATCACCGCAACAACGGTCCAGCCATAATACCACCCGCCAGATGGCTTTGTTCCGGTCGGATCGCTCACACCTATTCTCCCAACGACCCGTCGGCGCGGGCTTACGAGCCGCCAAGCTCGCCGTTGGCCGGGAGGTTGTCAAAACATTTCGGGTGGACAGCCCTAAACTCCCCGCCCGCTTGCAGGAGGGGCTGGGGACTTTTTCTTGGGACGCCACGCCAAAGCCTGATCGGTAGAAAGGGCCCACCCCTAGCCCCTCCCGCAAGCGGGCGGGGAACTGCGTCATCCTGCCAATCCCAATTCCCGCAACACTTCCTCGGTATGCTCACCCAGCGTCGGCGCTGGTCCCGCGACCTTGCCGGGCGTCTTCGAAAACCAGCTCGGCACGCCGGGGAAGGTCACCGGCCCGGTCGATGTCTCCACCGTCTCGAAAAATCCGATTTCCTTCAGTTGCGGGTTCTCGAATAATTCGTCCGTGCTGCGCAGCGGCGAACAAGGGATATTCAGCCGCTGCAACAATTCCAGCCATTCCGCCGTGGTCCGCTGCAGGAAGGTTTCGCCGAGTAGGCCATAGACGCGGCCGATCTGCTTGGCGCGCAGTTCCAGCGTGGCGAATTCCTCGCTCGCCCAGGCGGGCTTCACCGCGTCAATGAAGGCGTTCCAATGCTTGTCGTTATAGACCAGCGCCGCGACATAGCCGTCGCTGGTCTGGTACGGTGCGCGGTTAGGTTCGACGGCGCGATGATAATTGGCCGGGCCGAGCGGCGGGTCGAACAAGCGGCCATTGGCGTGTTCGACCAACATAAAGCTCGCCATCGCCTCGAACATGGTGACTTCGACTTCCTGCCCCTCGCCCGTCCGCTCGCGGTGAAACAGCGCCATCATCGTCGAATAGAGCGCGCTGAGCCCGGCGACCTTGTCGGCCATGATCGTGGCGACGTAGCCAGGGGTGCCGGTCATCAGCCGTTGGACGTGAGTGATGCCGCATTCGGCCTGGATGGTGTCGTCGTAGGCCGGCTCGTCAGCCTGGGGCCCGCGCCGGCTGTAGCCATAGCAATTGGTGTAGATGATACGCGGATTGATCGCCGACACCGCCGCGTAATCGAAGCCCAGCTTGGCGATCGCCTTGCCGCGCATCGAATGAATGAACACGTCGGCAGTGGCGACCAGCGCCCGCAATGCGGCCTTGCCTTCGGCGCTGCCCAGGTCGAGCACGACGCTGCGCTTGCCCCTATTCACATTGACATAGACCCCGCCCATCCCCGGCGCCGGACCCGCTGAAATCCAGCGGGTGTTATCGCCTGCGGGCGGCTCGATCTTGATCACATCGGCGCCCATGTCGGCCATGATCTGCGTGGCATAAGGCCCGAAGACGACACTGGTGAGATCGACCACGCGGATGCCGGCGAGAGGGCCGGTGTGTTTGGCAGGCTCAGTCATCCGCAATCTCCAAGTTTAAACCCCCTCCTCTTCAGGGGAGGGGGTTGGGGGTGGGGCCTCTCGTCTGGCCTCGACGTTGCGTCCAGAGGGACAGACCCCACCCCGCTGCGACTAGGCGGCAGAGCCGCCAAGTCTCGCCGCCCCTCCCCTAAAGAGGAGGGGCAAGGCAGCCTCGCTTATCGCAGCGACGATTGGAAATCTATTCCTATTTTAGTCCATTGAACGAATATAGGTTCAACGCTCCTTGTCTTGCCTCTTCACCCCTGATAACGCCTCCGACACCCTACCCGAGGATATTGCCCGTGGATTTCGCCTTCAACGAAGACCAACAGAACATCCGCGAAGCCGTGCTCAAGCATTGCGCGCAGTTTTCCGATGACTATTGGCTGGAGCAGGATCGCAAGGCCGAATTTCCCGTCGATTTCCATATGTCGATGGCCGAGGCGGGCTGGCTCGGCGTCGCCATGCCCGAGGCGGTGGGCGGCGCGGGGCTGGGCATTACCGAAGCGGCGGTGATGATGCAGGCGGTGGCAGAAAGCGGCGGCGGCATGACCGCAGCTTCGGCGATTCACGGGCCGGTGTTCGGGCTGGAGCCGGTGATCCTGTTCGGCACCGAGGAACAGCAGCAGCGCTATATTCCGCAGATCATCTCGGGCGCGGAAAAGATGTGCTTCGCCGTCACCGAGCCCAACACCGGGCTCGACACCACCAGCCTCAAGACGCGCGCGGTCAAGGTCGATGGCGGCTACCGCGTCAATGGTGAGAAGATCTGGATCACCAATGCCCATGTCGCCGACCGCATGTTGCTGATCGCGCGCACCACCCCGCTGGAGGAGGTCAAGCGCAAGACCGAAGGGCTGACGCTGTTCTATTGCAAGCTCGACCGCACCGCTATCGAGCATCGCCTGATTCCCAAGATGGGGCGCCATGCCGTCGGCTCGAACATGCTGTTCATCACCGATCTGTTCATCCCGGAAGAAGACCGGATCGGCGCGGAAGGCGATGGCTTCAAGATCCTGCTCAAGGGTCTGAATCCGGAACGCGTGCTGCTCGGCGCCGAGGCCACGGGCCTGGGCCGCGTCGCCATTCAAAAGGCTTCGCGCTATGCCCGCGAACGCGTGGTCTTTGGCCGGCCGATCGGGCAGAATCAGGGCATCCAGCACCCGCTGGCGAAAGCCTGGATGCAAGTCGAGGCGGCCAGCCTGATGGTGTTCAAGGCCGCCACCCTGTTCGACCGTGGCGAGGACTGCGGCGTGGAGGCCAATAGTGCCAAATATCTAGCTGCCGAAGCGGGTTACGAGGCCTGCATGACCGCGGTGATGTCGATGGGCGGCATGGGTTATGCGCAGGAATATCACGTCGAGCGCTACCTGCGCGAAGTGCTGATTCCGCGCATCGCCCCGGTCTCGCCGCATCAGATCATGAACTTCATCGCCGAGCGCGTGCTGGAGCTGCCCAAGTCCTATTGATGGCCTTCGCGGATCGCGCAATGGGCTGTGAAATAGACCCGATCCCCGGCGCGCCCGGGACTGCCACGGACGGCCCGAACACCTGCTCCAGCACCCGGTGATGGCTGGAACAATCCGATTTGCTGACGATTTATTTCTCTGTCGTTTATAGCAACAATGGACAGAGAAAATGCGAATCTCGCCTAACCTGTTAGCCGCCGCCCTGATCGCTTTGCCGGCTTCGGCCTTGGCCCAATCCTCGGCAGCGCAGCCCGCCCCCGACAGCAGTGCGTCCAACGCCGCGCCGACGAGTGCCGCAACCCCGGCCCCTGCCGTTCCGGCTACGCTGGCAGATTTGAAAGCCGGCGCGAGCGTTTATGATAATGCCGGCGCAATAGTCGGAACCATCGAGTCGGTTTCCACGACGGGCGCCGTCGTTTCGACCGGTACGGCCAGAGCGACGCTCCCGGTGGGATCGTTCACTAAGAATGCGCAAGGCCTGGTGATCGGCGCAACCAAAGCGCAACTTGAAGCAGCGGTAGCGAAGGCAACCGCTGCCAAGTCCGGCTAAGGCATTCCACCTGCAAACAGCTGCGGATCGAGCCGCGCATCGTGCCATTTCATGCTCCAGTGGAGATGGGGCCCGGTCGCGCGGCCGGTCATGCCGATGCGCGCGAGAAGCTGGCCCTGGCGGACATGATCGCCGACCCCGACCAGCAATTGCGAACAATGCAGGAAGGCGCTGTTCAGCGCCATGCCATGGTCGACCATCAGCAAATGCCCTTCGAGGGTGAACGGTGCCTCGGCCGCCAGGATCACCACGCCATCCGCAGGAGCACTGATCGCCGCACCCGCGCCGCCGGCAATATCGACGCCGGTATGATAAGCTGCCGGCGTACCGTTATAAATGCGCTGGGCACCGAAGCGGCCCGAGATGCGGCCATGCGCAGGCCAGATGAAATTTTGCCGCCAGCCATTGCTGCCCGAATCGATATTGCGCGCGCCATTGATCTGGACCAGCTCGGCGGCACGGCGCTTCAGGAATTCCGGGTCGGGCGGGGTGCCACGCGGTGGGCCGAGCGGGATATGTTCGATTTCCCAACTGCGCGGCGACACTTGCAGTTCATGCGAGCGCATCCGACCATCGGCTAGGCTGGCGCTAAGCACCGCACGCGGGCCGGCATCGCGATCGAAGGCAATGACAAAGGCGCCATCGGGGGCGAAACCCACCGGCCTGCCATCGAGCGCCAGCGCGCGGGTGCCCGGCGGAACATGACCGCGCAGCCAGCCGCCTTGCGTCAGGGCTCCGGTAATGGCGAAATCACCGCCTTCCGCCGCGATCGCAGCGATACCGCGCGGCAGTAGCGTCGCAAGCAACCCCAGCCGAATCAGCTCGCGACGCTTCACGCGCCGCCCAGCAGGCGCCTCGTGGCAATCGCCGGGCTGGCGTAAGCCTCCTGAAGCTCCACGCTCCAATAGCGCAGTACGTCGAGCGGGACGCGCTCGCCGCTGACCGCGCAAAGCACGAAGGCGCCTTGCCTGACCACGGTAAAACCATTGGGCTCGTAGCGAAGGACGGCGGAGTTATCGGTGGCGGACATCAGCATGGCACGCTTAATAGCGGCACCCGTGGTTCAAAGCAATTTGCCCTGTTCGGGCGCTTCGGGTTTACGCGGCGGCGTCGGACGAGAGGGCCGGGCATCGGCAGGCGCCACCGCCAGCATGCCATCGCGGAAATGCAGCGACAGCGCGGGCACGCCGGCGGCCTGCGCGCGAGTCATCAGCGTATGGCCATCGGGCCCGGTCACCCGGACGAAGCCCTTGTCGAGGATATTGTCGGGATTGAGCGATTGCATCAGCCGCCGCAGCGCTTCGAGCCGCTCGGTCTGGGTAGCGATCCGCGCGGTGAGCAGCGCCGGGGTCAGCCGCACCGCCTCCAGCCGGTCAGCCGCGCGGGCCAGCCGCGCCGCGAGCAGCGGTACAGACAAACGCCCCGCCGATCGTTGCAGACTGGTCCGGGCCACGACGATGCGCTCGCCCAGCCCGCGCCGGGCGCGCTCGCCGAGATCGTCGAGCTTCTGCGCCGGCCCCGCCAACAGCGCTTCGGGCCGGGGCAGCGCCCGCGACCAGTTCGCCAGCCGCTCGCGCCCCAGCGTTACCGGGCGCACCACCGCGCGGCGCTTGCGCGAAGCGAGGTCGGCAAGCTGGGCCAGCAATTCCTCGCGCACCGGCACCGCCATCTCGGCGGCAGCGGTCGGGGTAGGAGCACGGCGATCGGCGGCGAAATCGGCGAGTGTGGTATCGGTCTCATGGCCGACAGCGCTGATCACCGGGATCGTGCAGGCCGCGATGGCACGAACCACCACTTCCTCGTTGAAGCTCCACAAATCCTCGATCGAACCACCGCCGCGCGCGACGATCACGACATCCGGGCGCGCGATGGCACCCCCCGGCGCAAGTGCGGAAAAGCCCCGCACCGCCGCCGCAACCTGCTCCGCCGCGCCTTGCCCCTGCACCGCCACCGGCCAGACTACGACATGGCAGGGAAAACGGTCGGCAAGCCGGTGGAGAATATCGCGGATCACCGCCCCGGTCGGCGAAGTCACCACGCCGATGACGCGCGGCAGGAATGGGATCGGGCGCTTCGCCTCGGCGTCGAACAGGCCTTCGGCGGCCAGCCGCTCGCGGGTTTTCGCGAGCAGCGCCAGCAAGGCGCCCTCGCCCGCGATCTCCATCCGCTCGATGACGATCTGGTAATTGCTCCGGCCGGGATAGGTGGTCAGCTTGCCGGTGGCGATCACCTCGATGCCGTCCTCGGGGCGGAACCCGAGCCGGGCCACCTGCCCCTTCCACATCACTCCATCGAGCCGCGCGCCATCGTCCTTGAGGCTGCAATAGAGGTGCCCCGATGCCGCCCGCTTCACCCCCGACAACTCGCCGCGCAACCGCACGAAGCCGAACCGGTCTTCGACCACGCGCTTCAGCCTCTGCGAAATCTCGGTGATGGTCAGCGGCGCGGCGTTGTCGCCGGGCGCGGCTTTCGCTACCAGCCCGGCGTCATCCTCTTCATCGGACCAAGGCGAAGTCACTGGCTATGAACATCCTGTTGTTGGGCAGCGGCGGTCGCGAACATGCGCTGGCCTGGAAGCTGGCGCAATCCGCTCTTTTGGCAGGTGGCGGTACACTCTTCGCCGCGCCGGGCAATCCGGGAATTGCCGCACACGCACAGCTCGTCGCGCTGGAGGCGACCGACCATGCCTCCGTAATCGCCTTCTGCGCGGCGAACAGCATCGGCCTGGTCGTGATCGGCCCCGAGGCGCCGCTGGTCGATGGCCTGGCGGATAGCCTGCGGGGCGCCGGCATCGCCACCTTCGGCCCCAGCCGCGCCGCCGCGCAATTGGAAGGCAGCAAGGGCTTCACCAAGGATATGTGCGCGCGCGCCGGCATTCCCACCGGCGCTTACGTCCGCGTCTCCGCGCTACCCGAGGCGCTGGTCGCACTTAAGGGTTTTGCCATCCCGGTCGTCATCAAAGCCGATGGCCTCGCCGCCGGCAAGGGCGTCACCGTCGCCGAGACACGAGAGCAGGCCGAGGCAGCCTTGTGCGAAATCCTCTCCGGGCGATTTGGAGAAGCCGGCGCCGAAGCGGTGATCGAAGAGTTCCTCGACGGCGAGGAAGCCAGCTTCTTCGCGCTCACCGACGGCGCCACCATCCTCCCCTTCGGCTCGGCGCAGGACCATAAGCGCGTCGGCGAAGGCGATACCGGGCCCAACACCGGCGGCATGGGCGCTTACAGCCCCGCGCGCGTGCTCACTCCCGAGATCGAAGCCGAAGCCCTCACCCGCATCATCGCTCCCACCGTCAAGGCCATGGCCGACGCCGGGATGCCCTATTCGGGCGTGCTGTACGCCGGGCTGATGCTCACCCGCACCGGGCCCCAACTGATCGAGTACAACGCCCGCTTCGGCGACCCCGAATGCCAGGTGCTGATGATGCGCCTCGACAGCGATCTCGGCGAAATCCTCCTTGCCTGCGCCGAAAACCGCCTCGCGGCGATCGCGCCGCCGCGCTTTTCCGACGACACCGCGCTGACCATCGTGATCGCCGCCGAGGGCTACCCTGGAACCCCGGCCAAGGGTGGGGCCATCACTGGCCTGGCCGAGGCCGAAGCCGATGGCGCCAAGGTTTTCCATGCCGGCACCGCACTGACGGAGGGCGGAACACTGGTCGCCCAAGGCGGGCGCGTGCTGAATGCAACCGCGCGCGGGGCGAGTGTCGCCGAAGCGCAGGCGCGGGCCTATGCAGCGGTGGATCTTGTCGAGTTTGCCGACGGGTTTTGCCGGCGAGATATCGGCTGGCGCGAGGTGGCACGGGAGACGCCTGCGGCTGGGTAAGTTTTATTCCAGGCTGCAATGGCGAAACCCGTCGCGTCCATGCTGAACTCTGCCTTGTTCTTCTGGTAAGCCTTAGAAAGAGAAAGACAGTCCTTCGACAAGCTCAGGACGGACGGGAAAGGACTTGGAGCGCGGAGTGTTTTGTTGAGTGGCACGGCATCAAACGCATAATGAAGCTCCACCACCTGCGCCTGCGAAGTCCAAATGGAGCAAAAGACGATTTCTCCCAGCCGCCACCGAATCGGTAATTTCTACCATCGGAAGCTCCATCCATGCGGGGGGAAGCTAATAACTGAGGCCCATGGCCGACTGCCTGCGTGCATGCGCAACATGGACTGAGCAACAATTAGCCACGCCGGGCGTTAAGCCTCAAGCATGTCGGACGCGAATCGTCTTGGATGCCGGAGATTGAGGTCGTATCGCTTTTGCGGGAGACTTATTTTCCTTTTTTTCGCGCGATATTTCAGATCAAGGAGAGAAATAATGAAAATGAAGCTCAACGTCGTTGCGGCGGCGGTGCTGGCGCTCGGGGTCACCACACCCGACCTGGCGCAGGCTCGGCCCTATCACCATTACTACGGGCGCACTCACTATCGGCACCGTTGCGGCGGCGGCAATGGCGCGGTCGGCACTGTCGCTGGCGGCGTCGGCGGAGCCGTGGTCGGCAACGCAATCGGCGGCGGCGTCCTGGGCACCGTTGCCGGTGGCGTCGGCGGCGCCTTGCTGGGCCGACACCTCGACAAGGCGCATTCCCGACACCGCAACGGCTGCTAGAGCAGCGTGCGATTTTCGCATTAAACAATGCGACAACAAACCCTTAGAGCAGGCAGCGTGATTCACATATCACGCTGCCTGCTCTCCGTGTCCGATCCGAAACTCGGTTTCGGATAGTCTGTGCCGGCCCGCTCCCGGCGATGATAGCGCCGCTTGAGCGGGACTGACGCTTTGCGATAACCCGCTGCCGCTGCAGTTCCTCAAGCAGACAAAGCAGCGCCCGCGAGAAAATCCATCTTGCCCAGTGCCACGCCTTTCATGCGCAACAGCGCATAGGCCATGGTGATGTGGAAATAGAAATTGGGCAGGACGAAATCGGTGACATAGCTGAGGCTGGTGAACTTCATTTCGGTGCTGGGCAGCTTCAGGATAACTTCGGCGGTTTCACGATTGTCGAAGCCGGTGGGATCGACCGATTCCAGATAAGCGATGGTCTTGGCGATGCGCTCGCGCAGTTCGGCGATGGTGGTTTCCTCGTCGGCCATGGCCGAGGGCTGCGCTTGACCGACGCGGACGGCGGCGAAGCGGGCAGTGTCGGAGGCGATCTGGACCTGTTTGGCCAGCGGCAGCATGTCCTCGATCAAGCGCGCGCCGATCAAATCCTGCTCGGCTATGCCGCTGAGGGCGGCCTTGGCCAGAAAATGATCGAGATTCTGGAAGGCGCGGATGAAGGTGGGGATCGTGACAGCATAGAGGCTGGGCATGGAATGTCCTTTAAATGATCTGCTCGGCGCTATCCCGGCGGGTGCGCCCTCATGGGTGATTGAACGGATTGTAGAGCAGCGCGCAACGCGGACATTTCCGGGGTCTGGGGCCTTTGGCCCCAGGAAAACCTCCGCTACCCTACAACTCTCTGATCAAGGCTGCTCCACAATCCCATCCACGCGATCCGCATAAAACGCGAGGTGGTCCTTGATCCCGGCCACGGCATCGTAAGGCGTCTCGTAAGTCCAGATCGCGTCCACCGACTGCTTGCCGTCGGTCGCGATGCTGAAATAGGAGGCCTCGCCTTTGTAAGGGCAGTAGCTGGTCGTGTGCGAGCGGGCGAGCGCGGCCATGTCGGCATCCTGGCGCGGGATGTAGTGGACGGGGGGATAATTGGCTTCGCGCAGGGTAAGGGCTGCGGTGGTGTCGGCGATGGTCCGGTCGCCCAGGGTGACGATGATGCGCCGGGGGTTGGGCTCGACGGTGATCGGGTGATCCGGGCCGGGGATCTTGGGGGTTCTTTCGGGCATCGAGTACTCCTTGAGTGCGATCGGTCTTGGCGAACCTGAAGCCCCCTCCTCTTTAGCGGAGGGGCAGCGAGACTTGGCGACCTTGCCACCCCCAACGTCGCCAAAGCGACGCGGCAGCAAGAGTACCGCAGCGGGGTGGGGCCTATCGTCTGGGCGCAACGTTGCGCCTGGGCGAGAGACACCACCCCCAACCCCCTCTTCTGAAGAGGAGGGGGCTTATAATGACGATCAGCCGCCGCTGCCGTAGGGGCGAGTGATGACTTCGAGGATATGGCCATCGGGGTCGGGAAAATACACCCCCCGCCCGCCATCGTTGTGATTGATGGCGCCGGAGTGCTGTTGGTGAGGGTCGGCCCAGTAGTCGGGGCCGCGGGTGCGGATGCGAGCGAAGATGGCGTCGAAGGTGCCTTCGCCGATCAGGAAGGCATAGTGCTGCGGGTGGACGGGTTGGTCGGTTGTCATGAAATCGAGCGAGACGCCGTTGTCGAGTTCGACCACTGCGAAGGGGCCGAAGCGGATGGGCGCGGGCCGGCCGAGGATTTCGGCGAGGAAGCGCGCGGATTTGGTGCGGTCCGAGGCATAGACGATGGTGTGATTGAGTGGGATGGTCATGGCTTTGCCCTCTCGCTTGCCGGCGCGCGGATCTGCTCGCTCCCCTCAAGCGTAAAGCGATGCAGCAGCCGGCCCGAGCCCGGATCGAAGGGGCGGGCGCGGTGCATGGTGCCGGTGTTGTTCCAGAGCAGCAGATCGTTCGCGCGCCACTCGTGCCGGTAGATATATTCGGGCCGGTTGATGTGAGCGCGCAGCCGGGCGAGCAGATCGTAGCTGTCGGCGGGATGCATGGCCTCGACGTGGGACACCGCCACGCCCAGCATCAGCGACTTGCGACCGGACTCGTGCTGCCACACCAGCGGTTGCCGTGCGGGCGGGCGGCGGCGCCAGTTGGCGAGTTGGTCGTCGCTGGCATCGGGGTTGCCGGCGAGGCCTGAGGTGGCGGCGGTGTGGAAGACGTGAAGGCCGTCGATCAGCACCTTGTCGCTGTCCCCCAGCCCTTCGTATGCGGCGTAGCTGTTGAGGAATTCGGTCTCGCCGCCCACGGGAGCGAAGCGGATCGGGCGGAAGGAGCCGCCGAAGCAGGGCACGGTCTGGTCGTGATAGCCGTCCATGTGCCAGAACAATGTATTGGCGAAATAGGCGGCGTATTCGGCGCTTTCGCGCGGATCGATGGTGACTTTCTGCAGTTCGTCGCCTGCGTCATCGGCGCGGATCGGGCCGAAATGCGCGGTGATGGCGCGCTGCTGATCGCGGGTGATATCGAGATCGCGAAACACCAGGACGCCGCGCTGGATGAGCAGCGCATGGAGGCCGGCAGCGTCAGTGCCCCGGATCAGGGCATCGGCAGCAATGCGCACTTCGGCGCCGATCAGGGGTTTCAAATCCCATGCTGCAAATCCGCCCATGTCGTGGTTCTCGTTGTCCGCGTTGGCGTACAACTGGGGCCGGCGTGGTTTCCCGTCAAGCTATCGGGGCAAGACTAATGCCCAAGAAAACCCTACCCGTCCATGCTGAGCTTGTCGAAGCACTGCCTTGTTCTTCTGGTACGTCCAGTAAGAAAGGCAGTGCTTCGACAGCGATTGTGTTGAGGTCAAGCGGCATTGATGGTTTGCTTTGCGATAGCGTTGAGGATGATCAGCAGCTTTCTGGCGACGGCGATGAGGGCTGA
>JAMFSI010000011.1 GCA_026225215.1 Sphingomonas palustris
CCAGAGCTTCCGCGCCAATCTCAACCTCGCCGCAACAATCATCGCATGCCGCTAAATGTCCACGGGCCTTAGACCGGCGTAAAGAAAAGAAGTGCCCACCCCGGCCCCTCCCGCAAGCGGGAGGGGAGAAGAAGGGACGCTTCTCGCTTCCTCGCCTACTCGGCCGCCTGCAACTCCGGCAATCTTCCACTCACCATCCGGCTCAACCGCGCCAGCAACCGCGTCACCGGCGCATGTGCTTCCATCCAGGTACTATACGCCCGATACTTGGCATCCTCGGCATAAAGATGCCGTTCCTCAGTCCGCGCGCGCCAGTAGTATGTCGCGCTGACCAGCCCCAGGATCACGGTATTACGGATGCCGTCGATCAGCGAATGGGTGGTGGCCAACATCGGCAGCGTCGATAGCCACCAGAACAGGTTTTTCGAAACATAGGCCGGATGGCGGGTGAAGCGATACGGCCCATGCGTGATCACTCCGCGATACGTAAGGTTGGAAAAACGCAACCCGAACGCCACCGTCGCCCAGGCATAACAGCCGGTCAGCAGCACCAGCATCGCCGACCATACCCACATCACCGTGGTATGACCTTTCAGCCAGAATGCCCAATCGGCGGTATTGGTATGGTAATCGAGCGGCGCCCCCGCATTCATCAGGATAAAGGGCGGATAGCAGATCAGTGCCGCCACCCAGCCCGCCAGATGCGGATTAGCTGAACGGATCTGCGCATCGAGCGGCTTCAGCGTCAGCACATAGCCGACCATGGCGATCTGCACATCGACCAGGAACATCATCTCGGTCAGCCAGAAACAGGTCTGGCCGGGCTCATGCCCCAGTTGACGCCAATCCATGGTGACGATCCGGGCAAAACCGCCGGGCAGGATCGAGATCATAAAGGCGGTGAAGAAGCCCTTCACTGCCCAGCGCCGCAAGTGATTCGCTACCTCGCCACGATCGGCCGGTTCGCGCCCGATCAGCAAGGCCCCGAAATGCCAGGCACCATCGCGCGGATCGACGAGCACTCGATCAAGCCACAGCACATAGGGGATCGACAGTAGCAGCAGCGGCAGCGCCACCGCCGCCAGCACCTGCATCGCGAACAGGTACGGCGAAAACCAATACCAGCGGCACAGGCAGTAAATCGCCGCGATCAACGCCCAGGTCGCCCACAGCCCGACGATCTTGGTGAGCGAAACGCCCCAGATCGCCGACAAGCGCCGCCGATGGTTCCAATCGATCCCGGTCGACGCGCGGCGATGGACCTTATCGATCAGTACCGACCACAGGATCATCGGTACGCTGGTAAACAGCAGCGCGGTCACGGCGGCAAACGGCCCGGACATCGGCACACGCGGCACCTGGCTTGGCAAGGCGAGGATAGTGGCCACTGCGCCCCAGTCGCGGCATATCATCACCCAGATGATCAGCCCCACCAGCCCGGCCAGCCCGACCCCGGTCGAAACATCGCTCGGCGGGCAAGCGGGCGCGGAGGTGGCATGGGAAGGATGGCCGTCCATCCGGGTGCCATAGCGAGGCAACGGTTAAAGACGTGGTAAAGAGCGGGAGTGTTTAGACCTGGGGCCAGAGGCCCCAGACCCCGTTCCTGTCGCCGCTGCGTGCCATTCATCGAAGCGGCAGGATCGTAGCGCCACAGGCTTTATAGCCGCTTCGCGGCCAAGCGTGAAAGCGAGGTGGCGCGCGACGAAGAAATGACGGAGAGCACGAGGGGGTTACCCCTCGTATCTTCCCCTTTTCTCAATCACTTAAATGCCGTAATCTGCCCGCTATCCTCGATCACATACAGCGTGCCATTCGCCACCACCGGGGCCAGCGAAAACGGGCTTTCCATGTGCTTGAACAAATGCGGCGCGCCTTCGTCGGTGCCGACGGCGTAGATATCACCGCGCGAATTGGTGATCCACAAGCGGTTTCCGGCGAGCACCGGCCCGGTCCAGAACACCGGGGCCTTCTTTTTCTTCTCATTGACGTAGCGGGCGAGCTGGGTGCTCCAGCGGACCTTGCCGGTCGAGCGGGCGATGCACAGCAGCTTGGCTTCGTCGGTCAGCGTAAAAATCCAGTCGCCGGCGACGGCGGGGGTGGAAATGCCCGACAGGTTGAGTTCCCAGATGCGCTGTCCGGTGACCAGCTCGTAAGCGGCCATGCGCCCACCCTGGCCAAGGGCATAGACGCGGCCGTGATCGATGATCGGGTCGGCGTCGATATCGGTGAGCACGCCGACGGTGGTTGCCAGCGACGTGCTCGCCAATGCATCGGACCACAATACCCGGCCGTTTTCATAGCGATAAGCGATCAACTCGCCGGTGCTGTAGCCCGAAATGACGGTACCCTGCCCCGCTGCTGGTGCCGCGACACCGAACACGCCGGTTTCGCCCAGCGAGGAGGATTCCTGCCACAGCGAAGTGCCGTCATCGGCGTTCAGCGCGTGAATCTCGTTGTTCTGGGTGGTGACATAGACCGCACCGAAGGCCAGCGTCGGCGATCCGCGCAGCGGGCCGGCGGGCTTGACCTTCCACAGCTGCTTGCCACTCGCGGCATCGAGTGCCGCCACTTCGCCGAGGCCGCTGGTGACATAGACCTTGCCATCGCTATAACTGGCGCCGCCGCCGAAGACCGCTTGCTGGTCCTCGCCGACCACGCCGAAGCTGCGCGTCCACTTGGGCTTACCGGTGCCGGCATCGAAGGCATGCAGCACGCCGGCGGTATCCATGATGAAGAGCTGGCCGCCACCAATCACCGGCGCCGCCGCCAATCGCCGCCGTTCGGTCGATCCGTCGATCAGGGCGCTCCATTTGCGCACCGGCGCATCGGCGATGGCGAGGTGGCCGTAGCTCTTGTTCGCGGCGCCGCCCGGCTGTGCCCAGTCGGCGTTCACTTCGGGCGGAGGCAACACCACGGCGAGGCCGGCGAGATCGGGATCGACCTTTGCCCCCGATTCGACGCGGCTCAGGATCGGTATGCGATTGCCCACGGTGGGGGTGGATCGCGCATGCTTGTGGCCACCGCCGCCGACGACCCCGCAACCTGCGAGGCAGGCGACCAGCAGTAACGCCGAGGGGCCGGACAAACGGCGGAACGATTGTGTACGCTTCATGCGAGGCATCCTGATGACCAGCTGGCCGATAACCAGTGAAATGGCATTACTATGATTTGACCGGCGCGGGCGCCGGATTGGCTGCGGGCGAGGCCGGCGCGGCTGCTTCGGGGGCAGCCGGCGCCTCGGGAACAGCTTGCAACTGCGCGGCATCGTCAACGGCATCGAAACCGAGCACGCCGGCCAATTGGCGGGCACGGGCGCGCAGCGAATCGGGCACTTGCGTATCGTGAGCCATGGCGCCGAACAGCGGCGCGGCAAGGTCGCGACGACCCTGGCGCAGATAAGCCATGCCGACCAATTCACCGGCGCTGCCGAAGAATGGACCGCCGGGCACCGCCAGCGGGCGCAGACGCGCGATCACTTGTTCCGGCGGCAGCTTGTCGAAACCGAGCGCAACGCTGCGGATGTTGGCGAGATCGCGAAACGGTTTGGGCGCGCGATCGTCGGCTGCGACCTGGCCGAGCAATTGGGTAGCCTGCGCAAGCTTGCCCTGCCTTGTGTCGATCCCCGCCTGGAGAATGCGTGCCGCGGCCCGATTGCCCTCCGAGCCATCCGTCGCCACCGGGCCCAGTTGGGCGAAGGCGGCATCCTGTTGGCCACTGTCGAGCTTATCGAGCGCCAGTACGATCTGCTCCGCCTGCCCGGCGCGGACGTCGGCCTGGTGATTGGTCCACCACAGATAGCCGCCCAGGGCGAGCAATGCGAGGCCAACCGCCGCGCCCGCCGCCACCGCATAGCGTTTGAAGGCGCTGATCAACTCTTCTTCGCGCAGCGCCTCGTCGACTTCGCGGAAGAAGCCTTCCTTCTGCGCAGCATCACGCTCAGCCACCTTGTCGGCAAAGGACTTCCTGGTGGACAGGGACTTGGTCAAACGCAGGGCCAAAGGGGCGCTTTCTCTTGATTTTGGACTATTTGCCGATGAAGATAGTCTGAAACTCCGGCAAATTCGGCCGGTGTTTAGCGGATAGGTCGCAGTTTTCAACGCCTATGCGTAAACAGTCACCGCGCTATCCCCGGTATGCAGCGCGCCCTGAAGCGGAAATGAACGGTATTGAGCCAGCGTCTAGGGGAATGTCGCAAGGCCCAGCGCCTTTGCATAAACCCCGCGATAGGCCGCAATCATCGTCGCTTCATCATATTGCACGCGGGCCAGCGCGCGATTGGCAGCGCCCACGGCGCCACGCAGCGGCGCGTCATCGGCCAGCGCCCGCAACGCCGCAGCAAGACCGGCCTCATCTGCCGGCGCCACCAGAAACGGCAGGTTTTCCGCCACTAGCATCGCCGCGACATCGCCGACATCGGTGGCCGCCACCGCCAGCCCCGCCGCCATTGCTTCGACCACCGAGATCGGAAATTGCTCGCTGTCGGAAGACAGCGCGAATAGATCGAATAAGCCGATGATCTTCGCGGGCTCAGCGACGAATCCGGGCAGATGGACGCGATGCCCGAGATTCAGCCGTAGCGCCTCATCGCGAATCGCCTCACGGTCAGGCCCCTCACCGACGATCACCAGCTGCCAGGGCTCGGGCAGCGCGGCAAAGGCCCGCACCAGCCGGGTAAGATTTTTTACCGGCTTAAGCCCGGCCAGCGTTCCCAGCCATAATTCCCCGTCACGCTTGATCACGCGCGGCAAGGCATCGCGCCGTGGCTTACCGGCATAAGCGGCCGTGGCGATGCCATTGACGATTCGGTTCACCCGCGCGCGGGGCTGGTGCCATTGCCCCAGCGCGATCGCTTCGAGGCGGCGCGACGGCACCACCAGCGCCGAGGCGCGGCCCAGCGCGATCCGGCGATACCAGTTGCGCGTCGGCTTGAGCCGATGCGCCTCATCCTCGTTGAAACCATCCTCGTGATGCACCAGTGGCGGCAGCGCCATCGCCGCGCCGAAGATGGTATGCGCCATCACTGCATCCATCGCCCCGAAATTATACGTCAGCACCAGATCGTAGCCCTGCATCGCGCGCGCCAGCCGTTGCAACCGGGCCGGTGTCGGGCGCCCTTGCAGGGCTGGAAAATCCACCGCCAGATCGACCGCGATGCCGGGACCGATGGCGCGCGCCGCGCCTATCGCGCCCGGCATGGCCGAGATGATGGCGTGTTCGCAGGCTCTGCCGAAGGCATTGATCAACTGCACCGAGCGGACTTCCTTACCGCCCGGGTTAAAGCTCGAATGCAGATGCAGGATACGCAAACGGGGCGGCTTTGGCGTCATGCCACCTGGGCCAGCCAGCGGTCGATCGCCGCTGTCACCTCGGGCTCGTCGAGTGTCGGGGCATGACCGATGCGCGACAAGGTCACCACCTCGGCATCGGGCAAGCGCTGGCGCATCTCCACCAGCGTCTCCGCCGCGAGCAGATCGGAGAGGTCGCCGCGCACCAGCAGCACCGGACGGTCAGCCAAGGCTTCGAGCCCCGGCCAGAGATCGACGGCTGGCCCGCTGCTCGGCTGATTCAACGCTTCGCCGATTTTCATATCGTAATCGAAAACGATCCGACCATCCGCGCCGGTGATCATCAGCCGCCGCGCCATCGCCAGCCAGTCGTCCGGCTGGTAATCGGGATAAGCAACTTCTTGCGTTTTTGCCAGCGCCAGCGCGGCCTCGGTCCAATCCGCGAAGCTGCGGCCCTGCCCGACATAGCCGCGAATGCGCTCGAACCCGGCGATTTCCAACACGGGACCGATATCGTTGAGCATCGCGCCGGCGATGCTGCTGCTCTCGGTCATCGCCAGCAGCATCGTCATCAGCCCGCCCAGCGAAGTGCCGATGGCGGCAAAACGCGCGATCCCGGCCTGTTCGAGCAGAGCCTTGACGTCAGTGACATATTGCAGCGGGGTATAAGTCTGCCAATCCGGCGCATAAGCGCTGCCGCCGCGCCCGCGCATTTCCGGGCAAAGCACTCGCCACTCACCAGCGAGGCGCTCGGCGAGATTTTCGAAATCGCGGGCGTTGCGGCTGAGGCCGGGCAGGCACAACAGCGGCGGGCGATCGGCACGCCCGGGGTAGTCGCGATAATGCAGCCGCAGCCCGTCAGCGCTCAGCCAATAGCCATCGGAATATGCGTTCATGTTATCCTTGAATTTCATGCGGCTTGGAAATCGCAGGCCTTGCTCAAATCAGGCTCAGCCCCCACTATCGCCGGATGCGCGCCGAACCGCAAGCTGCTCCCTATCGAGCCGACCCCCGCATCCTGTCGCTGGCCCCATGGCTGGCGGACCCGGTTTCTGCGGCCGATTTTCCGCGCCTTACCCTGCGCTTTCGCAACCAGCGCTGGGCCGAGGCGGTGGGCCTCGGCGCATTGACCGACGCCGAGTGGCTGCGGCATTTCGGTCGCTTCGAACCCCTGCCCGACAATCTGCCGCAGCCGCTGGCGCTGCGTTATCACGGCCATCAATTTCGGGTCTATAATCCCGAGCTTGGCGATGGTCGCGGCTTTCTCTTCGCGCAATTCCGCGATGGCGATGACAGGTTGCTCGATCTCGGCACCAAGGGTTCGGGCCAGACGCCGTGGAGCCGTCAGGGCGACGGCCGGTTGACACTCAAAGGCGCGGTGCGCGAAGTGCTCGCCACCGAGATGCTCGAAGCGCTCGGCGTCAATACCTCCAAGACCTTCTCGGTGGTCGAAACCGGCGAGGAATTGTGGCGCGGCGACGAGCCCTCGCCCACGCGCTCGGCGGTCATGGTGCGGCTCTCGCACGGCCATATCCGCATCGGCACCTTCCAGCGCCTACTCGCATACGAAAAAGCCGAGGAGATGGCGCAGCTGGTCGATTACTGCCTCGCCGAGTTTCCCGGACCGCCGCCGCCCGTCGATGCGCCCGGACGCGACGAGCCTGCAGTGATCCTGCTGCATCAAGTGGTCGAGCGCATGGCCGATCTTGCCGCTTCCTATATGGCGGCGGGGTTCGTCCATGGCGTGCTCAATACCGACAATATGAATATTTCGGGCGAAAGCTTCGATTATGGCCCGTGGCGCTGGTTGCCGAAGTGGGATGCGGACTTCACCGCCGCCTATTTCGACCACGCCGGGCTTTACAGCTTTGGCCGCCAACCCGAGGCCTTCCGCTGGAATTGCGGGCAATTCGCCATGGCGCTGCGGCTGCTGGCGGACTCGCCGCCGCTGATCGCCGCGCTCGAGCGGTTTGGTGACCGCTTCCAGCACCACCTCGCCCGGCGCGTGCTGTGGCGGCTGGGCGTGCAACCGCTCGGCGAAGCGGCGGACCTTGCCCTGCTGAACGCCATCGGCGTGTATTTGCGCGAAACCGAGATGGCGCCGGACCAGTTTTTCTTTGTTTATCGCGGTCTACGCGAAAAACCAGAGGGCGCGCTGGGTGAGGCTCTGGCGGCTTACCGGCCCGTAGCGGACGCCGATCATCCGATCTGGCAGGATCAAGCGCCACCGACGCTGGTGATCGATGAAGTGGAGCGGATCTGGGCCGCCATCGACACCGAGGATGACTGGAGCCCGCTGCACCAACAAGTCGCCGCCATTCGCCGCCTGGGTGACGCGCTGGGGCCGCCTCCTGCGCCCGCCGGTCAAGCCTTTAGCGCCGGGAGCGCGGGGGCATCCTCTTAATCTACCGTAAACCATATATGGAGCAGAGAGGCGGAGCCGTCAGCCTGTTGCATGGGGTTGCACGGTCGCCGCATCGTCTCCCGCGATCGGTGTCATGGGAACGCCTTTTGTGAGCGACACTGAGATCATTTCGCTGGAGCCTGCGACTGGTGCCGAAGCATGGCGCGGGTCGGTCGGCGATATCGGCGAAACCGTGGCCCAGGCCCGCTATGGCTGGCCGGGATGGGCCGCCCAACCGCTCGCCACGCGAATCGAACTGATGCGGCGCTTCGCCAATGAAGTGCGCAAGGATAACGACAATCTTGCGGCAATGATTTCCCGCGAGACCGGCAAGCCGCTGTGGGAAGCGCTGAGCGAAGTCGAAGCCGTAGTCGCCCGCGTCGAGATCGCGGTGCGCGGCTATGCCGAGCGTTGCGCCCAGCGCAAGCTTAACAACGGGCTGCAGGGTGTGGTCGCGGTGCGGCACAAGCCGCATGGGGTGATGGCGGTGTTGAGCCCTTACAGCCAGCCCGCACTGATTCCCGCCGGCCACGTCCTGCCCGCGCTCATTGCCGGCAATTGCGTGGTGCTCAAGCCCAGCGAAAAAGCATCCGGAACCGCCGAGATGCTGGTCAATTGCTTCCATCGCGCCGGGGTTCCGCCGCCGGTGATCCAACTCCTGATCGGCGATCGCCAGCATGGCCTCGATCTGGCGCTCCGCGCCGAAGTCGATGGCGTGCTGTTCAACGGTACCGTACAGACCGGCATCGCGCTCAATCGCAAGCTTGCCGCCCGCCCCGGCAAGATCATCGGGCTGGAAATGGGCGGCAATAATCCGCTGGTCGTGCTCGATACCCCCAAGATCGAGGATGCAGCTACGGTGATCGTGCAATCGGCGTTCGCCGGGGCCGGCCAGCGCAGCACCGCCGCGCGGCGGCTGATCGTGAAATCCTCGATGTACGAGCCGGTGATCGAGGCGGTGAAGCGGATCGCCGATCGCCTGATCTGCGGTGCACCATTCGACGATCCCGCGCCATACATGGGGCCGGTGATCGACAACGGCACCGCCGACGGCCTGACCGAAAGCTTCATCCACCTGCTCAGCAATGGCGGCAGGGCCATCAAGCATATGGTGCGCCTGCGCCCCGGCCTGCCGTTTCTCTCGCCGGCGATCATCGATGTCACTCAGGTCAAGGACCGCCCCGACGTGGAACTGTTCGGGCCATTGCTGCAAGTCGTGCAAGTCGATGATTTGGACGCCGCCATTGCCGAAGCCAATCACACCCGCTTTGGCCTCGCTGCCGGGCTGATCGGGGGCACCCCGCAGGAGTATAATCGCTTCTGGGCCAATGTCCGCGCCGGACTGGTCAGTTGGAACCGCCCGACCACCAGCGATCTGCCGGCCGCGCCGTTCGGCGGCGTCGGCCTTTCGGGCAATCATCGTCCTGGCGCGTTTTATGCCGCCGATAATTGCGCTTATCCGGTATCCTCAGCGGAACTGGAACAGCCGCGCGCGATCCTGGGCACGGGTTTTCGCGCTTAACCTGTTTCGCTAAAATCCTCCCCCTATGGGGGAGGGGGCAGCCCGCAGGGCTGACGGAGGGGGCGGAATTAAAGTTTGCTGCGCTTCGCCTAATCGTTGCGCCTCACCCCCTCCGTCTCGCTCCGCGAGCCACCTGCCCCAGCGGGGGAGGATTTTGGGTAGGGCTAACGAATGCACCCCCATCCGTCTCTCAGGCCATCACAAATTCATGCCGTGCACCCAGAAAATCATCGGGATCGATAGCGAAGCCTGCTGATATGCAGGCATCCTCAACCAATCGCAGCTTCAGCTTTCCGGCAAAGTGATCGCGAGCGCGGGCTTCGTCGGCCACTTTCCAGACCAGCGCGTAAATGCCGTTTTGCGGCTTCTGCAAAAATGCGCCGAGCGGCCCCGTGGTGGCTTCGTCCGGCTGGATGAAGGCGATATCGGTGTCACCGAGATGGATCACCACACGGCGCCCCGGCTGCGGCAGGCTCGTGCGCGCGTCCTCGACAATTTCGCCATCGCAAAGCTCGGTAAAGAAGCGCAGCGCCGCGGCCATATCGGCGGTGACACAGGCGATATGGTCCAGCGCCAGGACTTGCCCGGCATGCCCCTGCCCTACCTTCGGATCCCAATGCGGCCGATCATAGGGATCGTTCGGCATCGGCGTTTCGCAGACCTCGACCAGTACCCCGCCAGTCGACTCGGGCCTGACGAAAAAGAAAAAGCCGTAATCGCTAGCGGTGCGTGCCCCCGCGTCGAGAAACGCCTGCGAAGCGGCGGCACCGTCAGCGATCTTGAGTTCGAAACTATGGAACGCCTGGCCGATCTTGGCGGTCATCCGCGCGAATGGCTTCTCCATATTGGCGGGATCGCGCGGCGCCATCGGCTCGACCATATGGTTGGTGACGTAAAGCAGCGCGCAGTCGCGATCCTCGGCCGGGAAATAATTCTCGGCAAACACTAAGCCGCCGAGCGCATCCTGGTAGAGCAGCCGGCAGGCGTAGATATCAGTGACCGCATGGATCGTATGAATGATGCGCGAAACCTGCACGCGTGCAGTGCTGGACATGGCAAACCTCTCCCCGATGCGATTCAGTCAAATCGCATGATGATCAGGGTAAGAGCAGTTCGCCTGCTGCGCGGCAAGCCGCCGGGACGATCAAGGGATTGCCAAGATTTGGCTCAGGCCGGAGCGAGAATGGCTGATTTTGAGAACCGGCGCGCGGCAACCATTTGGGTCGTGAGCACCGGAAGCGCAAAAAGCGGCCGTTCGTAGCCCGGCCTGGGCCAAATCTTGGTAATCCCTTAGGCGGCTTCTTCGGCCTTGCCCTTCAGTACCCGCACCGGATCCTTGCGGCCTTCGACGACATCCTTATCGACCACCACCTCGGCAATGCCCTCTTCGGTGGGCAAGTCGAACATGGTGTCGAGCAGCATGCCCTCGACGATCGAGCGCAGCCCGCGCGCGCCGGTCTTGCGCTCGATCGCCTTCTTGGCGATCGCCTCGAGCGCGTCGGTGGTGAAGGTCAGCGCGACATCTTCGAGATCGAACAGCTTGGCATATTGCTTGACCAGCGCGTTCTTGGGCTCGCTGAGGATCTTGACCAAAGCCTCGATGTCGAGGTCTTCCAACGTCGCGATCACCGGCAGACGACCGACGAATTCGGGGATCAGCCCGAACTTGAGCAGATCCTCAGGCTCGGCCTTTTGCAGCAGTTCGCCGACGCGGCGCTTGTCGGGATCGGCGACATGCGCGCCGAAGCCGATCGAGCGCTTCTGCAAGCGGTCGGAGATGATCTTCTCCAGCCCGGCGAAAGCACCGCCGCAGATGAACAGGATATTGGTGGTATCGACCTGCAGGAATTCCTGCTGCGGATGCTTGCGCCCGCCCTGTGGCGGCACCGAGGCGGTGGTGCCCTCCATCAGCTTGAGCAGCGCCTGCTGCACGCCTTCACCCGAGACATCGCGAGTGATCGAAGGGTTTTCGGCCTTGCGGCTGATCTTGTCGATTTCGTCGATATAGACGATGCCGTGCTGGGCCTTCTCGACGTTATAATCGCTGGCCTGCAGCAGCTTGAGGATGATGTTCTCGACATCCTCACCGACATAGCCGGCCTCGGTCAAAGTCGTCGCATCGGCCATGGTGAACGGCACGTCGAAGGTCTTGGCCAGCGTCTGCGCCAGCAAGGTCTTGCCGCAGCCGGTGGGGCCGACCAGCAGGATGTTGGACTTCGACAGCTCGACTTCGCCGCCCTTGCCGCTGTGCTTCAGCCGCTTGTAGTGGTTATGCACCGCGACCGAGAGCACCCGCTTGGCGCGATCCTGGCCGATCACATAATCGTTGAGCGTGGCGAAGATATCGCGCGGGCTGGGGACGCCGCCGTCCTTCTTGCCGGCGATGCCGGCCTTGGTTTCCTCACGGATAATGTCGTTGCACAGTTCCACGCATTCATCGCAGATGAATACAGTGGGGCCCGCGATCAGCTTGCGCACCTCATGCTGCGACTTCCCGCAGAAGCTGCAGTACAGAGTGCTTTTCGCGTCGGATCCACTCAATTTCGTCATGCTTTATCCCAACCGGCCTCTCGGGAAACGAACTACCAGTCTATCCCCGCGGCGTGTATAATCAATCTTCATGCCTGACACAGCTTAGCTGTACCACGCCTGAAACACCGACTTCGATCAAGCCTTGTCAGCCCCGGTGGCCGATTCGGCGTCCGGACGGCTGGCGAAAACCTTGTCGACAAGCCCGAATTTCAGGGCTTCTTCAGCCTCGAGGAAAGTGTCACGATCCATGGCGCGCTCGATCGCTTCCAGCGTCTGGCCGGTATACAGCACGTAAAGATCGTTCATCCGCTGACGGATACGCAGGATCTCACGCGCCTGAATTTCGATGTCCGACGCCATGCCCTGCGCTCCGCCCGAGGGCTGGTGGACCATGATTCGCGCATTCGGCAAGGCGATGCGCATGCCCTTTTCACCGGCGGCGAGCAGGAAGCTACCCATCGAGGCGGCCTGGCCGATGCACACCGTCGATACCTTGGGCCGGATATATTTCATGGTGTCGTGGATCGCCATGCCGGCCGTAACCGCGCCGCCGGGCGAATTGATATACATCGAGATATCCTTCGCCGGATTCTCCGACTCGAGGAACAACAGCTGGGCCACGATCACCGAGGCCATGTGGTCCTCGATCGCCCCGGTAACGAAAATGATGCGCTCGCGCAGCAGCCGCGAATAAATGTCGAAGCTGCGCTCGCCACGGCTGGTCTGCTCGACCACCATGGGGACCAGCGCGCCGGTGATCGGGTCAGTGGTGAATTTGCCCTGGGCGCCCGCAGCGCCAAACAGATCGATCATGAAGGTCCTCTTTGCTTGAATGGCCTATGTCGCGTGCCCGCCAGCGATGTTCAAGGGCATTAACCGATTGATCGGCGTCCCGATGCCGGATTGTCCCCACGCTAATGGGGCGCCAGGCGTTGCCACCTCGTTAAAGCACGGACCCGTTTCACCGCGACCCATTGCCGGCGCAGCTAGCGGCGCCGGCAATGGATCCGAATACCCCGTAAAGCCTCAGTCTTCGGTCTTGGCGGCCGCCTTCTTGGCCGGAGCCTTTTTCGGCTTGGTCGGTTCGGCGGCATCAGCTTCGCCTTCAACGGCGTCCGCCGCAGGCTTGGCCTTTTTGGCAGCGGGCTTCTTGGCCGGCTTGGCTTCCTCGGGCGCAGCTTCGCCAGCGTCGCTTTCCTCGGCAACGACAGGCTTGGCCTTCTTGGCGGCAGACTTCTTCGGCGTGGGTGCATGATCATGGTCGTGATCATGCGCATGACCGTGATCATGATCATGATCATGATTGCAGTCCGGACCATGAACATGGCCGCGCGGACCGTCGTCATCGGCCTCAATTGCTGCCTGCAGTTCTTCAGCGGTCACTTCACGCTCGGTGACTTCGGCCTTGTCGAACAGAAAATCGACGACTTTCTCTTCGTACATCGGCGCGCGCAGCTGAGCAGCGGCCATCGGATCATTGGCGACATATTCGGCGAAGCGCTGGCGATCTTCGGGGCGGTACTGCTGCGCCGCCTGCGTCACCAGCATGCTCATTTCCTGCTGCGAGATATCGACGCCATTGGCCTGCCCGATCTCGGACAACAACAGCCCCAGCCGCACCCGGCGCACGGCGATGGCGTGATAGTCGTCCTTTTCGGCCTCGATTTCGGCCAAAGCCGCCTCGGGGTCGGCCTCGTTCTTCACTTCCTGCGTCAATTGCTGCCAGATCTGGCCGAACTCGGCCTCGACCATCGCCGAGGGCACTTCGAAATCATGGCCCGCGGCAAGCTGGTCGAGCAGTGCCCGCTTCATCTGCGTGCGGGTCTGGCCCGCCGTTTCCTGCTCGAGCTGACCGCGCAGCAGGCCGCGCAATTGAGCGAGATCGGTGAGACCGAGATTCTTGGCGAAATCGTCATCGATCACCGGATCGCTCGCGGTCTTCACCGCTTTTACGGTGATGTCGAAAGTGACTTCCTTGCCCTTCAAATTCTCGGCGGGGTAATCTTCGGGAAAGGTGACGTTGATCTGGCGCTCTTCGCCGGTTTTCACGCCGGTGAGCTGCTCTTCGAAGCCGGGAATGAAGCGGCCCGCACCCAGTTCGATCGCCGCATCTTCAGCCTTACCACCTTCGAATTCGACATCGTCGAGCTTGCCGACGAAATCGACGACGATCTGGTCGCCATCCTGCGCAACATGGCCTTCCTCGGCATCGGCAAAGCTCTTGGACGAGCTGGCAATGCGGATCACCGCCTCATCGACCTGTTCCTCGGCCACCGGCACCACCAGCTTTTCAAGCTTGATTCCCGTCAGATCGGGCGCGGCGATAACCGGCAGGACTTCCAGCGCGACGGTCAGCTCGGCGTCCTGGCCAGGAGCATAGCCCTCACCCAGCGCCACTTCCGGCTGCGTTGCCGGGCGCAGCTTGTGATCGGCCACCAGCTTGTCCATCGCGTCGCGGATCGAGGTGTTGAGCGCTTCCTGATGAAGCTGCGCGCCATGCACCTTCTTGAGCAGATTTGCCGGCACCTTGCCCGGACGGAAGCCCGGCATCTTCACTTGCGGCGCCATCCGCTTGACTTCGCCGTCGATCCGCTCGGAAATATCCTGAGCGGGGATCGTCACCGTATAGGCGCGCTTGAGCCCTTCGCTGCTCGTTTCGACAATCTGCATGGTCATGAAAGCCTTCCCACTCGCGGGGCTGAACCGATCTCAGCGCGGGGGAATGGTGCGGGCGAAGGGACTCGAACCCCCACATCTTACGATACTGGTACCTAAAACCAGCGCGTCTACCAATTCCGCCACGCCCGCAAAACCGACGAAGCCCGAAAAATATCAAGGGGCGGCCCATAGGCGGCGCCGGACAAAAGGGCAAGCGCTGTGGGGTGGATTGCGCAGCGCTCTGTTTCTAAATCCGCGGAAGAGCGGATTTAGAAAAGTCTGTGCCGTCCCGCTCCCCCGGCCCAACCACCCGATAGGGTACTATCTCATGGGTGGTTGGGCCTGGGGAGCGGGACGGCACAGACTATCCGAAACGAAGTTTCGGATCAGACACTCAGAACAAATATTACTCGGGATCGTCGGAAAAAAGCGTGCTGATCGCCGCTTGCGCGAGGGTTTTGGCGCGCTCTATTTCCGCGTGACCGGCCTCACCCGTGTCCATTTCCCAGCGGATCTCATGACGATGGGTCGCGGCGAGCAGCTCATGCCAAAGCTCGGCATTGCGGATCGGGCGCAAGCTGGCGCTGACCCAGCCGTTGCGCATCCAGCCCTGCGGCAAAGTGGTAGCGCCATCGACGAGGAACCGGCTGCAAATCAGCCTGATTTCGCAAGGTTCGATCAAAGCCCGCAAGCCCCGGATTGCGGCGGTTAGTTCCATGCGATTAGCGGTCGTGTCCGGCGCTGCGCCCGACAGCAGTTTCTCATGTGGCCCCAGCCTGAGGATTGCGCCCCAGCCGCCCGCTCCTGGATTGCCATTACAGGCACCGCCGATGAATAACTCTACTTGCTTCATTGCCTCAGTCGAAAGCGACTATCCTTACTAAGCATCACGCCCTCTAAGCAATCAGCCCACAAACGAAGCCATTTGCCATAACAACGTCGGCTATGACCCGACGAAGAATCGTTCTAATACACAGCGGTTACCTATCAGCAACCATGCTGTACAGGTGTTGTGCCAGCGTGGCACAGACGTCGCGACGCGAATATCATCGGGCGCAACTCTAATCTCGCCGGTCAAACCAGACCCAGCACTCGCGCCAGGCGTTCGATCAAAACTACCGGCGATGCACTGCTCGTGCCACGCGAGGGCGTTCCATTCGCCGCATCGCTCGCGCAGTCGAGGCAATAGGCTTGCGCACCTTGCACACTCATCAGCCGTTCGGCATCACTCACGGCGCGCGCGAGCATATCGCGCTGGCGACCGGCCACCAGCCCGATCCAATCGCGTGTCTGACCCTCTCCGGACGCATTGCCACCGAAGATAGCGCCTTCCCCGTCAGCATCGTCCGGATCACCCTGGTCGTCGTCCTGATGGCGCAGCATGGCGACGAGCCGCGACAATGGTTGCGGTCTTTGCCCCAGGAACACCGGATGCCAGCCACCGGGCTTGAGATGCGCCGCATGCGCCGCCCAGGCCAGGGCATCGTCGAGACCGCCGAACTGATCGACCAGCCCGATTTGCCGCGCCGTGCCGCCGTCCCATACCCGGCCCTGGGCAATCGCATCGATCTCGGCCGGGGTCTTGTGGCGCGATTGCGCCACCAGCCCGACGAACCGCCCATAGCCGTTCTCGATATTGGCCTGGAGCATCGCCTCGACTTCGGGGGTCAGCCCGGTCAGCATGTCGGGTTGCCCGGACAGCGGCGTGGTCCGCACCCCGTCGCCGGTGACGCCATATTGCGCCAGCGCCCGCTCGAAACTGGGTATCACCGCGAAAATGCCGATCGAGCCGGTGATCGTTGCCGGCTCGGCAAAGATGCGCGCGCCGGGGGTCGACACCCAATAACCGCCGCTGGCGGCCACATTGGCCATCGATACCACTATCGGCAACCCGCGCGCCTTTTGCCGCGCGAGGGCGCTGCGAATGGCCTCTGACGCCATGACCGAACCGCCGGGCGAATCGACCCGCACGACCAGCGCCGACAAATCTCTCTTCCCCGCCCGGTCGATCAGCGCCGCGATCCGATCGCCACCGGCGGTGCCGGGTCCGGCTCGCCCATCAATGATTTCCCCGGCGATCGTCACCACGCCGATCGCCTTGCCATCGCTGCTTTCCGGGTTATCGGCGAGCCACGGCCCCAGACTGGTATGCGCGAAAGCACCGGGGCGGCTATCGCGAGAATCGTCCCCGACGATCTTGACGACACGCGCGCCAAAGTCGGCATGGGTGCCGATGTGATCGATCAGCCCGGCCGCCAGCGCCGCTTTCGCCGCATCCCCACCCGAACCCTTGAGCCAGCCGACCGGATCAGCGGTGACACGGGCGATATCGGCCTGGGGTCGCGCCTTGGCGACATTGGCCCGCCAATCGGTCCATACCGCGCTATACAGCGCCTGACGCGCCTGCTTGGCCGGGGCGGATTGATCATTGCGCAGATAAGGTTCGACGTAATCCTTGTACGTGCCGACGCGGAAGACATGCGCGTCGATCTTCAGGCGATCGAGCAGCTTGGCAAAATAGAGATTATAACCACCGGGGCCCGGCACGAACACGCCGCCGAGCGGATCGATCCACACTTCGCTGGCATGCGCCGCCAGCAGCATCCCCGGATCGTCGAGCATAAAGCCGAACACCAGCACCGGCTTATGCGCCGCGCGCACCGCATCCATCGCCGCGCCGATTTCCTCAAGGTGCACCTGGCCGCCGCCGACGAAATTCGAAAGATCGAGCACCACCGCCTTGATCCGCGAATCGCCGGCCGCTGCGCGGATGCCCCGCACCAGATCGCGGGCGCGGTATTCATTGCCCCCCGCATCGCCCGACAACAGCAATGCCAGCGGATCGACCAGCTTGGGCTCTTCCACCACCGCACCGTTCAGTGCGATCAGCAAGGCACCCTGGCGCACCGGTGGCGGGCCGCTGCGACTGGCCAGCGCCGCGCTGAGTCCGGCAAAAAACAGCAACAACAGCAGCAGGACCAAGCCGTCCTTGATCGCCACCAGCAGGTGCCAAACCTTGCGCGCAAATTCCATGCAACTTCCCATAGTGGCAAGCCGCGATCGGGCGGCGCCTAGATCGACGCTTGTCTTACACCGTGGAAACTTACGCAAGGCGGCTTGAGCGCCGGGCTCGGGAGGGTTAGGAGGCTGGCTTCAATGACATTGCTATCCTCTCCCCGATCAGGCGGGCCGCCAGCGGATCGCTATCCGCCCGGCTCGGATGCCTTTCCCCATCGCGGGTTGCTCGGCATCGCCGGCCTTGCTCCGCATGAAATCCTGTTTCTGCTCGACGAAGCCGAACAATGGGTCGAGCTGAACCGCCAGCGCCACAAACGCGTCGAGGATCTCGCCGGGCTGACCGTGATCAACGCCTTTTTCGAGAATTCTACGCGCACGCTGCTGTCGTTCGAGATCGCCGGCAAACGCCTGGGCGCGGATGTCGTCAATATGCACGCCGCTCAATCCAGCGTCAAAAAAGGCGAAACCCTGATCGATACGGCGATGACGCTCAATGCGATGCGCGCCGACGCCATCGTCATCCGCCACGCCAGTTCGGGCGCGGTGCGGCTGATTGCCGACAAGGTCGATTGCCCAGTGCTCAATGCCGGCGATGGCCAGCACGAGCATCCGACCCAAGCGCTGCTTGATGCGCTGACCATCCGCCATGCCAAGGGCATTTTCACCGGCCTGGCGGTTACGATCTGCGGGGATATCCTCCATAGCCGAGTGGCGCGCTCGAACATCCTCGCGCTGACCGCGCTGGGGGCCGATGTCCGCGTCTGTGCGCCCCCGGCGCTGATGCCCGAGGCCATCGAGGCGATGCGGGTAACGCCGTTCCACGATTTCGACGCGGCACTCAAAGGCGCCGACGTGGTGATGATGCTGCGGCTCCAGCAGGAGCGGATGCAAGGCCAGTTCATCCCTTCCCCGCGCGAATATCGCCATCTATACGGCCTCACGCCCGATCGGCTGGCGCTGGCGAAACCCGACGCCATGATAATGCATCCCGGGCCGATGAATCGCGGGGTCGAGATCGATAGCACCGTCGCCGATCTCGTTGGCCGCTCGGCGATCACCACCCAGGTTGAGATGGGCGTGGCGATCCGCATGGCCTGTCTCGACGTGCTGACGCGCAAGGCGCGCGGCGTGGTGGGCTGGGAATGAGTATCGCGAGACCTCTCACCATTATCAACGGCAGACTGGTGCTGCCCGAAGGCGCATCGCTGCCCGGCAGCATTCGCTGCAAGGATGGGCTGATCGCCGCCCTCGGCGCTGAAGTCGGCCCGGCGGACGGTGACCGGGTCATCGACGCCAAGGGCGCGCTGATCGCTCCGGGTCTGGTCGATCTCGGCGTTTTCGCGATCGACAAGCCGGCGTTCCATTTCGGCGGGATCACCCGCGCCGCGTTGATGCCCGACCAAAACCCGCCGCTCGATCATCCGGCGCGGGTGCGTTTCGCGGCGCAATCGGGCAAGCCCGACCTCTGGGTCCATCCCCTCGCCGCCGCCACCCGCGCGCTCGAGGGCAGCGAACTGGCCGAAGTCGCGTTGATGCGTGAGGCCGGCGCCAGGGCGGTGGCAACCGGGCGCCACTGGATCGGCGATTCGGGCGCGATGCTGCGCCTGCTGCGCTATTGCGCGATGCTGGGCATGGTGGTGATCGCGCACGCCGAGGATGCCGGGCTGACTGGCTCGGCCGTGGCCACCGCGGGTGAGATGGCCACGCGGCTGGGTCTTCCCGCTGCCCCAGCGCAGGCTGAAGCGCTGGCGGTAGCGCGCGATATCGCCCTCGCCGAACTCGCTGGGGCGCAGCTCCATTTTCGCCAGATTACCACTGCCGCAGCGCTGGATCTGGTCCGCCAAGCCAAGGCGCGCGGCCTGCC
>JAMFSI010000085.1 GCA_026225215.1 Sphingomonas palustris
GCTCGGCGAAGACCCGCACGCCCGCTCGCTGCTGACCTGGGAGGCGACCTCGCCCTGCCCGCCGCCCGATCCCGCCACTGTCGCCGATGATCCGCGCATCGCCGCGCAGGAAGTGGCGATGCTGCGCCGCGCCAAGACCTTTCCGCGCATGGTCGGGATGCTGCCGTCAACCGCGACCTCGCCCACCGAATGCCAGCTATTCATGGGCTATGATTTCAAGACGCAGATTTTTCAGCCGCAGGCCGAGATACCCTCCTATGTCGATTGGCTGCTGCACAAGGCCGATATGGTGCCGACGTATCGCTACCTCAAGCGCGTGCTCAAGCTGCTGCAATTCCGCTGGCCGACGACGCGCTGGCGCCTCCGAAATCCCAGCCACAGCCTGTTCATCGGCGCGCTGAGCGAGGTCTTTCCCGATGCCCGCTTCGTGATGACGCATCGCGACATCGCCGCAGTGGTCCCCTCGCTCGCCGATCTCTACAGCGAGATGCGCAAGGCCTTCAGCGACACTCCCGACCTCGCCTATATCGGCCGCGAATGCCCGCAATGGTGCGAGTTGGCGATGCAGCGGATGATCGCCTTTCGCGATGCGGGTCAAAACCATCGCTTTTTCGACATTCATTTCGCGCCGTTTCAGGCCGATCCGTTCCCCGCGATCGAAGCGCTCTATGTCTTTCTGGGCGAGACGCTGACCCCCGAGGCGCGAGCGGGAATGGAAGCCTGGCGGCGTAGCAAACCGCTTTCCGAACAGACCTATGAGCGGACCGATCCGGCGATGTTCGGCATCGATCGGCAAGCGCTGCGCGAGCGTTTCCGCTTCTACACCGACCGCTTCGGCATGTCCGCCTGATCTCCCAGAAATTCGACCAAGGAACAAAGCCATGACGATAGCCGACGCATTGATGATGGGTGGCCTGACGCCGGAACACGATCTGGTCTTCCCCCAATGCCCTGCAGATCCCGAGATGCGCGAAAGCACCTCGATGTGGCTTTACGACGACAGCGGTCGCTTCGGCCTGCCTCGGATCGGCATCGAGGCCGAGGCTTCATCCTGGGACAATCGCCGGGTGCAAGGCAATTTCGCCTTTGCCGGCGGGCGGATCCTGAACGGTGCGGGCATGGGCGCGGCGCATTCGCCGTTCGGTTCCGATGGCCGCCCTACCGTGCTCGGCGCCGGGCCACTGTCGTGCCGCTGCATCGAGCCGTTCCGCAAATGGCACATAAATTGGGACGGGGCTGCGGTAGATGGCACCGTCGATCAGCAGATCGCCAAGACGCTCGACCCCGATCGCCGCGTCCTCGTCCAATTCGATCTCGAACTGACCATGGCCGCACCGGCCTGGGTGCAGGATAATTCGGCGGAAAAGGTCGCAAAGCTGCCCGAAGCCGATGCCATCGCCGCCGGCAACATGGGCATCGGCTGGCGCTTCGAGCAATTGCTGCGGGCCAAAGGCACCCTCGCCGTGGATGGCGCGACGCATCCTTTCACAGGCACCGGGCTGAGAATCAAGCGCCAGAGCGTGCGCCCGATGGCAGGCTTTGCCGGTCATTGCTGGCAATCGGCGATTTTCCCCGACGGGCGCGGCTTCGGTTATATCGCTTATCCCAAGCGCGAGGATGGCTATCAATTCAACGAGGCCTTCGTCTGGCAGGACGGCAAGATGCATGAAGCGCGCGCTACCAAAGTTCCGTGGCTGCGGCGCATCGTCGGCGAGGGCGACGATTGCTCGCTCGAACTCGAATCCGAGCTGGGCACGACGCGGATCGCCGCCGTGACCGCGCTCAACACTTTCCGCGTCGGCAATCCCGATATCGGCGGGCTCAACCTCCATCAGGGCGGTGCGCAATACACCTGGGACGGGCAAAGCGCTTACGGGATGATCGAACGCTCCTCGCACGAAAGCCTGACGACGATCGGCTGACGGCGGCGCGCCCAGATAACCGGCCGATCTTTCGGGTTCTCGATTTAGGCCGGGCGAGCATCGGTGAAAGGCTGTAGGTCGGTGCGCCACGCCGATTCACCTCCGGAGACCACGATGAGCGGACCCAAATTGTTCGAGCCCTTTCACGTCGGGGCACTCGCTCTGGCGAACCGCATCATCATCGCGCCGATGTGCCAATATTCCGCCGTGGATGGCAGCATGACCGACTGGCACACGATCCATCTCGGCCATCTCGCCCTGTCGGGCGCGGCGTTGCTGACCATCGAGGCGACCTCGGTGCTGCCCAAAGGACGGATCACTTACGCCGATTCCGGCTTGTGGAGCGATGATAACGAGGCGGCGTTGCGGCGGACGCTGGACAGCGTTCGTCGCCACTCCGACATCCCGATCGCGATTCAGCTGTCCCATGCCGGGCGCAAGGCATCGACCGACCTGCCCTGGCTCGGCGGCAAGCAGATTGCGCCCAGCCATGCCGATGGCTGGCAAACCGTGGCGCCGAGCGCGGTGTCGTTCGCGGCAGGCGAAAATGCCCCGGTGGCGTTGACTGGGGATGGTCTGGCGGAAATCCGCGAGGCCTTCGTCGCCTCCGCCCGCCGGGCTGCGAATCTGGGCATTGACGCGGTGCAATTACATGCCGCGCATGGCTATCTGCTGCACCAATTCCTCTCGCCGATCGCGAACCGGCGCGACGACGACTATGGCGGTAGCCTCGCCAATCGCATGCGCTTTCCGCTCGAAGTGTTCGACGCGGTTCGGGCAGCCTGGCCTGCCGACAAGCCGCTCACCGTGCGGGTATCGGGGACCGATTGGGTCGACGGCGGCTGGGACATCGAGCAGACCGTGGTCTTTGCCCAGGCGCTGGAAGCGCGTGGCTGTTCGGCGATCCATGTCTCGAGCGGCGGTCTCGATCCGCATCAACAGATTCCCGTAGGACCGAATTATCAAGTGCCGCTGGCCCGCGCGGTCAAGGCGGCGACCTATATGCCAGTGATCGCGGTCGGGCTGATCACCGATTTCGAACAGGCCGAGGCGATCATCGGCACCGGCGATGCCGATCTGATCGCATTGGCGCGGACCATCCTCTACGATCCGCGCTGGCCCTGGCATGCGGCCGCGCATTTGGGTGGGCACGTCAAGGCGCCGCCGCAATATCTGCGCAGCCAGCCTCGGCAATATAAGGATCTGTTCGATGTGGTCTGATACCGGGTTGCGCTCATCGTGACCAAAAGCACCCTTTCCCGTGCGTCCTGAGCTTGTCGAAGGACTGTCCTTCTTCCTCGCAAGCCTTGAATAGAAAAGCAGTCCTTCGACAAGCTCCGGACGGACGGGGTGAGGTATCGGCTTAGCCACTTGAAAACTAGCTCAGCGCATTCAACTTATTAGGCAACCTCCGCCCGGTGTCGGCACCAGGCGGCAAAAGCGAGGTCGGAGAGATGAGTTCGAACAGATCGCGGCAATGGATGTGGGCGGATGCGGTCGGTTTGCTCGACCGCGTCGAGCGTCTGCGCCAGCAGGGCTATGCCCCGGCGCCGGCAACGACGGGTATGGCCAATTGGGAGCCGCCAGTCGATATCATCGAAACCGATCATGATATCATCGTGCTGGTAGCGCTATGTGGCGTCGATCCGCAGCTGGCCGAGGCTTTCATCGAGGACGGTGTACTGGTGGTGCGCGGACAGCGGGTGCTGCCGGTGGAGTTCCGCACCGCGCGCATTCACCGGCTGGAGTTGCCGCAAGGGCGCTTCGAGCGGCGCCTGGCGCTACCGCCCGGTCGCTATCACGACGTGCGGCGTTCGAGCGCCGATGGCTGTCTGGTGGTAACGCTGCAAAAGGCGAATGGCCACAGACCAATCGGCGGAGGTCACCGGTGATGGCGAGCGTCAGCGAACCCGAAAAGCCGACTGCGGCATCCGCCGACAATACCACGGTCGCGAATTTCCCCGAATTGCCCCAGGACGCGATCGTGATCGTGCCGGTGCGCGATTTCGTGCTGTTCCCCGAAGTGGTGATGCCGCTCACCATCACTCGTCCGGTGTCGATCAACGCCGCGCAAGCCGCCGTTCGCCAGGGCTTGCCGGTGGGCATCCTGTCGCAGCGCGACCCCGGCGTCAGCGAACCGAGCGGCGATGATCTCTATCGTGTCGGCACGGTCGCCAATGTGCTGCGCTATGTCACCGCGCCCGACGACAAGCATCATCTGATCCTGCAAGGCGAGGCGCGTTTCCGCATCGTCGAATTCCTCAGCGGTTGGCCGTTCCTGGTCGCGCGGATCGCCCGGATCAGCATCCCCGAGCCAACTGGGCCCGAAATCGAGGCCCGGTTGATCAATCTGAAGCGAGAGGCGCTCGAAACCATCGCCCTGCTGCCGCAGGCGCCGCAAGGGCTCGCCGACACTGTCGGCGCGATCACCTCGGCCGCGACGCTGGCAGACATGGTCGCGGCCTATCTCGATATCAGCGCCGCCGAGAAGCAGGAGATCCTGGAGACGCTGGCGCTCGATGCGCGGCTCGACAAAGTGTTGAACCTGCTCGCCCAGCGCCTCCAGGTGCTGCGGCTGACCGCCGAGATCGGCCGCGACGTGCAGGAGCGGCTGGGCTCACGCCAGCGCGAGGCGCTGCTGCGCGAACAAATGGCGGCGATCCAGCGTCAGCTCGGTCAGGATGACGGCAAGGCCGGCGAAATTGCCGAATTGGCCGGAAAGATTGCCAAGGCCGGCATGCCCGAGGAGGTCGAAACCCAGGCGAGCAAAGAGCTGCGCCGGCTCGAAAACACCCCCGATGGCGCCGCCGAACATGGCATGATCCGCACCTACCTCGACTGGCTGATCGAGCTGCCCTGGGCGCTGCCCGAGGGCAAGCCGATCGACGTCGGCGAAGCGCGCGCGACGCTCGATGCCGATCATTACGGGCTCGACAAGGTCAAGCGGCGCATCCTCGAATATCTCGCGGTGCGCAAGCTCGCGCCCGAGGGCAAGGCGCCGATCCTGTGCTTCGTCGGCGCCCCAGGCGTCGGCAAGACCTCGCTCGGCCAGTCGATCGCCCGCGCCATGGGCCGGCCCTTCGTCCGCGTCAGCCTGGGCGGCGTCCACGACGAAGCCGAAATTCGCGGGCACCGCCGCACCTATATCGGCGCGCTGCCCGGCAACATCATCCAGGCGATCCGCAAGGCCGGCGCGCGCGACTGCGTGATGATGCTCGACGAGATCGACAAGCTCGGCCAGGGCATTCAGGGCGACCCTTCGTCGGCCATGCTCGAAGTGCTCGACCCCGAGCAGAACGGCACCTTCCGCGACAATTACCTGGCGGTGCCGTTCGATCTCAGCCGCGTGGTTTTCATCGCCACCGCCAATATGCTCGAAAATGTGCCGGGGCCGCTGCGCGACCGCATGGAGATCATCAGCCTCGCCGGTTATACCGAGGAGGAAAAGCTCGCCATTGCTCGGCGTTATCTGGTGCGGCGCCAGCTCGAAGCGAACGGCGTCACCCCCGAGCAAGTGACCATCGACGATGCCGCGCTCGCCGCGATCATCCACTTCTACACCCGCGAGGCCGGGGTGCGGAATCTCGAGCGCGCGATCGGCCAATGCATCCGCCACGCCGCGGTGCAGGTCGCCGAGGGGACATCGAGCCATGTCGCCATCGGCGAAGGCGATCTCCACGAGGTGCTGGGCGGGCGCATCTTCGAGAATGAAGTCGCGCAGCGCACCAGCGTTCCCGGCGTCGCGACCGGCATGGCCTGGACCCCGGTGGGCGGTGACATCCTGTTTATCGAGGCGGCGAAAATGCCCGGCAACGGTCGGCTGATCCTCACCGGCCAACTCGGCGAGGTCATGAAGGAAAGCGCGCAAGCCGCGCTCAGCCTGGTCAAGAGCGGCGCCGAACATCTCGGCATCGCTGCCGAACTGTTCGAGAAAAGCGACGTCCATGTCCATGTCCCCGCCGGCGCGACACCCAAGGATGGGCCGAGCGCGGGGGTGGCGATGTTCATGGCGCTGACCTCGCTGTTCACCGGGCGCACCATCCGCAGCGACACCTCGATGACCGGCGAGATTTCACTGCGCGGATTGGTGCTGCCAGTGGGCGGGATCAAGGAGAAGGTGATTGCGGCGGCTGCCGCCGGCATCACCCGCGTCATGCTGCCGGCGCGCAACAAACGCGATTTCGACGATATTCCGGCAAGTGTGCGGGAGAAGCTGGAGTTCATCTGGCTCGAGCAAGTGGAAGATGCGCTCGACGGGGGGTTGGAACCGCCGACGATTGCGAACAGCCCTGGCTAAAGGCACCACCGATCATCCGTAATCGGGGCGAGAACGATATCGATGTTTCCGGCGACGCAACCGATGTGACCTAGCTGCGTTGGTCCTGACGGGCACCAGCAGGGAGATCGATCATCGCAACCCAGGTCCGTCCTGCAGCTTCGATAGCAGGCGTCAGCAGTGAAGTTCTGGCGCTGCGCAGCGAACTTGCCGACGGCATGCGCGAGATCGCGGCCTTCGCCGGGGGCGAGCGCATGGTCAGCGTCTGTGCCGGCCGCGACGCGGTTTGGGCGATTGTCCGCAGGCCGGGCGCAGGAGGCCTCGCGGTTCGAGCCGCGCATTGCCCCGGCGGCCCGGCACGCATTCGCCGGCTGCGCCGCCAGCCCTTAGAGGCATTGCGGATCGAGGTGGCCAGCGCCATAGGCATTCAGACGATCAGCTTCGGCCACGCCATGGCCGAGCTTTCGACCTTGCGGATTCGCACCGAACTGACCCCGGTGGCGCCCTTGCTGGTCCCTTTCTTGCCGCGCGATCTTTATCCCCTGGGGCAGCGCGATGATCCCTTGCAAGCCGAAGGGGAAGTGGAGGCGGCGCAGCGCGGCCTGAACAGCGGGCTGATCTATTTTCATCTCGACAAGCCCGCCTTCGGCACGGTGCTCTATTTCCAGAACCTCACCGCGCTGAACGACTATTTCCAGGGCACCCAAACCACGCCCGATGGCGCGGTGGGGGGCGAGTGGCCCGAACTGGGCTATCTGCCGCCCACCCCACCGCAAAGCGGTACCCCGCCGGTCAATGCATTGCCGGCAGGCACGCCGGTGACAATTTCCGACGCAGTGCTGGTTTTCCACGATGCCACGGCGTGTGACGAGCGCGATTCCGCGCTGCGCTTCCTGCAAATGTCTGCCGCCGCCTATCGCCTGATCGATCGCCCCGCGACAGCCTATCGCGATTGGGTTGGCCGCGCCGAGCAAACCCTGCACGATCTCCGGACCGCTCCGGAAGCGACCATCCGCCATTACGGCCATACCTATATTCATCCCTACACCGATGCCGAATATCCTGACATCATGGTGCAGATGTCGCTGCTGGCCGCGATCCATGATTTTGCCGCATGGACCGAAGTGCCGATCGCTTTCGAAGCGGAATTGGCGGCGGGCCTCCTCAAGTTCCACGACACCAAACTGGCCACGATGCGCCGCTATCTGCCCAATGTCGGCAGCGACAAGGACAAAGACACGGTCGATAGCTGGTATCTCTATCATCCGCTGCTCAACCTTGGCCGGATGGCGCTCGATGGCGATCCCCAGGCCAAACATTTCTTCCTCGCCTCGCTCGACTACGCGATCAAGGCGGCCCATCATTTCGATTACATCTGGCCCATCCAGTTCAAGGTCGCCGACTTCAGCATCATCGTCGAAGCGCGCAATGACGATGGTCTGGGGCAGACCGACGTCGGGGGCATTTACGCCTATGTCATGCTGCTGGCCTATGAACTGACCGCCGAGGAACGCTTTCTGCGCGAGGCGCGAGCTGCGATCGATGCGGCGGAAAACATGCGGTTCGAACTCAATTACCAGGCCAATCTCACCGCCTGGGGCGCCGCCGCCTGCATGCGGCTGTGGCGGATCACTAACGACAGCGATTACCTGCGCCAAAGCTACGTCTATCTGGCGAGCTTTTTCCACAATTGCGCGATCTGGGAATCGCAGGTCGCCTTCGCGAAGCATTACAGTAATTTCCTGGGGGTTACTTGCCTGCATGACGGCCCGTACATGGCGATCTATGAGTGCTTCGACAGCTTTGTCGCCTTCGAGCACTATTTGAAAGACGGCGGCCCCGATCTCGATCCCGCCGCGCGCATGCTGATCTGCGAATATTGCCGATATACGCTGCACCGCGCCTGGTTCTATTATCCCGATGTGTTGCCCGCCACGGTGCTCGCCGGCAAAAGTCGCAATGGCCACATCGACCGCAAGCTCAGCTTCCCGCTGGAAGATCTCTATCATGACGGTCAGCCCGCCGGTCAGGTCGGCCAGGAAATCTATGGCGCCGGGGCAGCTTTTGCTTTCGCCGCCCGGTCGTTTCATCGCGTCGAAGGCGCACCCTTCATGCTGTTTTGCGACCATTTCCTGCTGCAAAGCGAGCGGACCTCGGGGCATTCCCTCAGCCTGCAATTGAGCGGCAATGAAGATCGCCCCGCCATGCTGAGTATCGTGCGGCTGAAGCGCCACACCCTTCCCCGCCTGGTGGTAAGTACGGCCGCCGGCAAGGTGCGGCCCAAGCACAGCACGGCCGAGCGTATCGATTACGCGGTGCCCGCCGATGCGCGGGTAACGCTCCAATGGAGCAAGAAGCGCACGTCCACCAAGCGGACTGTGGTCAGGCAGGATTAGCAGAATGGCGTTCGCAACCGACAAGCTCGTCCTGGTTCCCGACGATATCGATCTCGGCAAATCACCGCTGGCGGGACAATTCGACGCCGAGACTTATGTGCTCGGGGCGTTCAACCCCGGGCTGACGCGGCTCGCCAATGGCAATTTGCTGATGATGGTGCGCGTTGCCGAGGCCCTGAAAGAGCCGATCAGGGACGGGCACGTCCACGCGATCCGCTGGACAGCCGACGATGGTCCGCCGCGCTACCTGCTCGATGCCTGGCCGCTCGAACATGCCGATACCGCCGATCCGCGCAAATTCATGCTGCGCGGCGGCGGCTGGCGAGTCATGGCGCTGACCTCGCTGTCGTGGCTGCTACCGGTCGAATTGAGCCCCGATGGGTTGGAGGTGCTTGCCATCCATTATGATCGGATCATCGCGCCGACGCATAGTTTCCAATGCTATGGCATCGAGGATGCGCGGATCAGCAAACTCGGCGAGCGCTGGCTGATGACGACTTGCTCGGTCAGCCCCGAGCGCCATTCGACCACGCTTTACACTTCGGACAACGGCCTGGACTGGCGCTTTGCGGCGATCGTGCTCGATCATCAGAACAAGGATATGCTGATTTTCGAAGGGCTGATCGGCGGCCAGTACTGGGCCCAGACCCGTCCGCTCGGCGATCTCTATTTCGCTTATCCGCCGGGCAGCGAGTGGCGCGCCGGACCGTCGATCAACCTGGCCACCTCGCCCGACGCGCTGCATTGGAAACCGCACGAACAGCCGGGGCTTCGCCCCCATGCCGGCACTGTCGCGACCGCACGGATGGGCGGCGGCGCGCCGCCGATCCTGACGGAGCAGGGCTGGCTGAGCTTGTGGCATGGGGTCGAGCCGAAAGAGATCGTCGGCATTTACCGAACCTACTGGAGTTTTCTGGCCTATGATGACCCGTCCCAGGTCGTTCGCACCGACGATCGTCCGCTGATCGAGGCCAATCCCGAATTGACCCGGCCGATCGAGCACCAGCTGTATATCCGCGACGTCGTGTTCACGACCGGCATCGTCGATGGCGGCGAGCATTTCATCGTCGCCTCGGGCGAGGCCGACCTCGCCTGCCGCATCACTCATATCCCCAAAAGCACTTTTGCATGAACGTGAAGGAACTCCAAAATGGCCACGCAACCACCGCCGCAACCTGATACCATCGAGCCGCAATCGCCGCCGGAAACTTTTCCCGCGCAGCCGGAGCCAACCGAACCCCGACCCGCCGAAACCCCACCCCTCGATCCCGACACCATCGATCCAGGTCAGCAGCCAGACGAATGGCCAGCGCAAGTTTAGAGCATCGTGCCAAAAAGCGGGTACCGATTTTTGGCGATAAACGATCTGATAACAAAGACTTATAGTAGGCGCGTGATTCGCATATTACGCTGCCCGCTCTAGGAGGTCTTGACGGGCTATGCCGCCGGCAATTGCGCCATGCCCGGCATGGGCGTATGAGTTGATCGCTATGCTCTGAGTCGGGGACCATGCTGAGGCCGCTTCCTTAACCTTCCGACACGGATCGGGCTTATCATGTTGACCAAGAACGGCAGCGAGGCCGGCGATTATCCTCCGCCGATCGTACCGCCCACCGGATCGATCAACCCGCCGCTCGATCCGGGCGGATGGCTCGCGGCGATTATCGAAAGTTCGGATGATGCTATCCTGAGCAAGACGCTCGACGGGGTGATCACGAGCTGGAATCCCGGCGCCGAGAAATTGTTCGGCTATACCGCGCAGGAAGCCGTAGGTCAGTCGATCACGATCGTGATCCCGCAGGAACGCCTGGCCGAAGAAGAAGAGATCATCAGCAAGATTCGCGCCGGGCTTCGTGTCGAGCATTTCGAAACGGTGCGGCGCCGCAAGGACGGTAGTCTCGTCGATGTGTCGCTGACGATTTCACCCGTAATGGGGCAAGATGGCCGAATTCTCGGCGCGTCGAAGATCGCCCGCGACATTACCGCATCGCGGTTGCTGGTCGAGCGGCAGACGCTGTTGCTGCGCGAGATGCATCACCGCATCAAGAATCTGTTCGCAGTGACCTTGGGGCTGATCCGCTTGAGCGGGAGAGCGGCAACCAGCGTCGCGACCTTGGTCGATGAGCTTAGCGCGCGGATGGCATCGCTGGCGCGCGCGCATGAATTGACGCTGCCCGAGGTGTCCGCCGAGGAAATGACCCCGGAAGCGACGGCGTTGCAGGCTTTGCTGCAGGCGGTGCTCGCGCCCCACGAAATTGCCGCCGCACCCCGCATCGCGATTTCCGGCTGCGACCTGCCGGTGAGCACGCGGATCATGCCCTCGCTGGCGTTGATGCTCCACGAATTCGCTACCAATTCCGCGAAATACGGCGCCTTGTCGGTGGATCAGGGTACGCTCGACATCGCCTTGTCCAGCACCGCCGATAATCTGACCCTGCTATGGACCGAACGCGGCGGCCCGGCGCCGCAGCCGGAGAAAGCCGTCGAGGGTTTCGGCAGCAAACTCGAACAGGCCTCGGTGCTCAATCTGCAGGCCAGGATCGAGCGCGATTGGGCTGTGGAAGGCCTCTCCATCCGTCTGGATATCCCGCTGAAACATCTCACCACCTGAACGCAGCGACCCGCTGATCGCAGCTTGCGCTTCCGGCGGCGATACTGGATAGTTTTCACTATCAAGAGTTCGGGCAAAGTCTCGAGCCATGCGATCTCGGGAGAGCGGAGAGATGCAAGCTGCGGGTAAGCCCGAACCAAGTGTTTCGAGGCAGCCTTCCGCGCCCGCGCTGGGCATCGACAAGCTGTCGGTCTTCGGCATGCCGCCGGTCGAATTCGTCACACTCACCGCCGAGCTGGGTTGCGACTCGGTCGGCATCGGCCTCGCGACAGTCCCGGGCTACAACCCGCACGGCTATCGCGACTGGTCGCTGCGTGAGGAGCCCGGACTGCGGCGCGACCTCGTCGCCGCCTGCCATGACCATGGCGTCGCCATCGCCCTGGTCGAGGGATTTGCCTATGTTCCCGGACAGCCGATGAGCCGCTTCGCCGCCGATCTCGATCTGGTGCGCGAAATCGGCGGCGTCAGGCTGAACCTCGTCAGCCTCGACAAGGATCTGCAAGCCACCATCGAGCATTTTGCCAGTTTTACCGAAATGGCAGCACAGCGCGGTCTGGAAGTTAGCGCCGAGATGGGCTCACTGGGCCCGATCGCCGGAGTGGAGGCGGCACAGGCGCTGGTCGAGGGCGTTGGCATGGCCAATTTTTCGCTGCTGATCGATGCGATGCACTTCTTCCGCCTGGGCAACAGTGTCGCCCAATTCGCGGCACTGGACCCGGCGCTGATCGGCTATGTGCAATTATGCGATGCGCCGCTGGCTCAGCGGTTCGACACTTATCTGGAAGAGGCGATGTACGAGCGGATGGCGCCGGGCGAAGGCGAATTGCCATTGCGCGCCTTTGCCCCGCTCATCCCCGCCGGTGTCACGGTCAGCCTGGAACTGCCGATCCGCTCGCTGGCCGAACGCGGCCTCGGCCCGCGCGAGCGCCTGGCGCCCTGCGTCGCAGCGGCAAAAGCGCTCCTCGCTGGAAATCACAGCGCCGTGGGCAAGGTATGAAGGCATGGCTGTTTACCGGTGCCCATGAGCCGCTCCGCCTGATCGAGCGCGAGACGCCCAGGCCGGGCGCCGGCGAGATATTGCTCGAAGTACGGGGCTCGGGGCTGTGCCACAGCGATGTCGGTCGCATGGACGGCTCGCTCACGCCGTATATGCCCCAGCCACCGCCGATCGTTCTCGGCCATGAGATCGCCGGCGTCATCGTGGCGGTGGGGAATGGCGTCGATCATCGGCCCGGCGCGCGGGTCGTCGCCTCGGGAACAATCGCCTTCTGTCCCGGCCGGAACGCCGACGGCGGCTACGCGACGCATTGCCTGTTGCCCGCGCATTGCCTGCTGCCACTGCCGGATCGGGTCAGCTTCGTGCAGGGCGCCGCCGCCACCGATGCTGGCCAGACCTCGCATCACGCATTGATGGTGACGGGCGGCCTCAAGCCTGGGATGCGGGTGGGCATCGTCGGGCTAGGCGGCTTGGGCATGACCGCTGCGCGGATCGCCGTGCTGGCGGGGGCCGAGGTCCATGCCGCCGAACCCCGCCGATCGGCGTGGGGCGCAGCGGAAGCGCAAGGTGTGCGTTCGGTGGTAGCGGATGTTGTCGAACTCGCCCCGCTCAGTCTTGATCTCATCGTCGATTTTGCGGGCTTTGGCGATACCACGGCGGGCGCCATTCATGCCGTGCGGGCGGAAGGAACCGTGGTGCAAGTCGGGCTCGGTCGTACCCAGGCCCTGATCTCGACAATGGCATTGGTGGGCAAGTCGGTGACGCTGCGCGGCTCGGGCGGCGGCACTGCGCGCGATACCGAAGCCGTGCTCAGCCTCATGGCAGCGGGCGAGCTCAGCATCGCCGCGACAACGATCGGCTTCGACGACATTCCCGCCGGCCTCGACCGGCTGGCGGCAGGTGGCGTGGTCGGACGCATCGTCGCGCAGCTTGAACCGGAAGCTTCGCCCGCGCGACCGGCCCGGCCGGGATCGACGCCATCCGATCATTCAACCACGCCGACCGAAGGAGGATAAAATGATCCTGGGTATCCACGCCACTAAGCTCGTCGTGCGCGACGCCGACGCAGCGGAGGCATTCTATGGCGCGATCGGACTGAAACTGGTCGCGCGCAACACCGGCGGCGAGGGCGATGTTCGCCAGAAGCAGGCATGGCTATCGGTGACCGGCGATTCCACCTCGCATATATTGATTCTGACCGAATTCCTCGAAGTCCCGGCGCCGCCGCTACCCGCCTATCCCGGTGAAGTGTGGCTGGCGCTGAACGTCGCCGACGTCGATGCGGTGTTGGCCAGCGCGGTGAAAGCCGGCGGCAGTATCCGTCGGGCGGGCGAGGATCTGCCCGACCACGGCCTCCGCGCCGCCGTTCTGCTGGATAACGAAGGGCATATCATCGAGGTCGTCGGGCCGATAAGCGATGCCTCGGGGCCGGTCAGCGATCCGTTAGCGGCGGGACAGAAGCATTAGAAAGAGCTGATTATCCGTCGGCAGCAATCATATCACGAATTCCCAACAGCGCCGTTTCGAATTCGCCGGCTTCGAGCTGGCGATTTTCGCGCACACTCTGCTCGGCGAGATAAACGAAGATTGCGGTGAGGCCTGCGGCGATGGCGCCGGCCATGCCAGTGTCACGACCGCTGGCGGCGAGACGTTCGGCGATGATTTGTCGGTAAGCGGCGGTGGTGTGTGCCTGCATCGGCCCCGACAGACGCGCCCAAGCCTCGGGCGAGCGATGCATACCCGCCAGCGCCAGGCGCAAGGCTTCGGCATTGTCAGGCGCGGTCAGCGTGAAACTGTTGGCGGCGCGAAATGATTCGAGCAGCGGCTCGGTCACCGGTCGTTCGCGAACCTGCTGGGTCCAGCCATCCATCGCCCGGCAGATCACCGTGCGGATGATATCGATCGGTGATTCGAAATAGCGATAAAAGCTGCGGCGTGAAATTCCTGCAGCGCTGGCGATATCATCGACCGATACCGCGTCGATGCCGTTTTCCAGGAACAGCGTGAGCGCGCAAAGTTCCAGCCGTTCGGTCAGCGCCACGCGCCGCCGCTCGAGCGTAGCGGTCAGCGCCGCGACTCGATTGGCCTCATGGCCAAGATCCCTGCTGCCGGGTTTTCGCTCCATCCGCCCCCACCTGTTGCACCGCGCGCCAGTCGCTGGTGGACGCGGCGATCCTTTCGACTTGCATGAAACATAGGTCAATGGCACATTGTGTCAATTATAAGATCGGTTCGGTTGTAGAGGAGATGAAGATGACAGATCGCGCGGCAACCGCTCAGGCTTGTCCGGCTCACCAGGGCCGCGACGATCGCAAAAGCGGGCATCTGGCCGATGCCAACCTGCGGCCTCAGCCAGGCGCGCGGGTCTTCGGCAGCTTTGCGGCCGGCCGCGACATCCTGCGCTCGAACAAGATGCGCCAAGGCGGGGCGGCATCCGATGCTACCGATCTGTCCAATCCTGGCGATATCTCGTTCTTCTTCCTCGACGGCGATCTCCATCGCAAGCGCCGGGCGGCGGTGGCCGGGCTGTTCGCACCCAAGACCATCGTCACTCGCCACAAGGCGGTGATGGACCGGACGATGGATGTGATCGTCGCCGACCTGCGCCGACGCGGTTCGGCCCCGCTCGATGAATTGAGCTGGCACATGGCGGTCGATGTCGCGGCCGAAATCATCGGTCTCACCGATAGCGACAGCAATGCCAATCTGGCTGAACGGGTGAGGTCGGTGCTCGATTCCTCGGCGACGCGGAAGCCAGGCTGGCTGGGCAACCTGGTCTTCAACGCCAAGATGCTGATCCGCGCCGGGCGTTTCTACAAGCACGATATGGTCCCGGCGATCGCCGCCAGGCGCGTGACGCCCAAGGACGACGTGATCTCCTACATGGTTCAGGAGAATTACTCCAAGAAGGGCATGATCATGGAGTGCCTGAGCTATGGCGGCGCCGGCATGATGACCACCCGCGAATTCATCGTCATGTGCGCCTGGCATCTTTTCGAAAAGACGGAGCTGCGCGAGCGTTTCCTGAACGGCCCCGAGGAAGACCAGTTCGCCATTCTCGAGGAAATCCTGCGGCTGGAGCCGGTCGCCTCACTGCTCCACCGACGCGTGGCGGAGGATGCCGAGATCGGGCAGGCAGGCGCGGTGAAGTCGGGCGAATTGCTGGCCATATCGATCCGCGCCGCCAATGCCGATGAAACCATCACCGGTGCGTGCCCTTACGAACTCGATCCGGACCGGGCCAAGCGGATGAAAGTCGTCGGCCCCTATATGAGCTTTGGCGACGGCCCGCATCGCTGCCCCGGCGCCCAGGTGGCGCTGCACGAAACCCGGGTGTTTCTCGATCGCATGTTCCGCTTGCCGGGCATCCGGCTGGTGTCCGAACCCAAGGTCAGCTGGAATGCCTTCATCCAGGGCTATGAATTGCGTGGTGCGGTCATCACCTGCGATCCCGCCTGAGAGCGCCTTCCACATGGTCCAGATCATTTTCGTCAGCCATGATGGCACTGCCCGCACGCTCGACGTCGCTGCCGGCGCCAGTTTGATGGAGACTGCCAAAGCGCATGATGTGCCAGGGATCGAGGCCGTATGCGGCGGCAATTGCTATTGCGGCACTTGCCGGGTGCGGGTTTCGGCGGAATGGCGCGACCGGCTGGCGCCCCCGGAGGAATTCGAAGTCGAGCTGCTCAATGCGACCGGCGAAAGCCATGCCGACGACCGGTTATCGTGCCAGATTCCACTGACCGAGGCATTGGACGGGCTGGTCGTCCACACCCCCGAGCAGCAATACTAGCGAACTGCTGACTGATGATTCGCGACCAGCTGGTCCGGCGGCGCGACGACAGGGCATGAACTTTATCGCAACCACATTGCCCTAGCCTCCGTGAACTTGGTATGAGTCGCCGAGGCACGGAAGGATATAATCGCCATGAGGGTCACTCTGTCTATTTGCGCGGCGCTGGCCGCTGCGCTGGTTCCTGTCGCCGCCTTCGCGGATGATCCCAACGATCCGGCGATGCGCAATGCCGCCGCTCATGCACGCGATCATGAAATGACCCGCCAGCTCAATGTCGACGAAAGCGCGATGGTCCACGAGCGCGATGCTCGCTACGCGCAAGGCTGGCGCGCGTACCGGGGTGCTGGCAACAATTTGGCATACAACGACGATTACGCCGCGCGTATGCAGGATCACGATCGCGCGATCGCCGGCTACGCGCATGACCGCGCCCAATATGAGCGGAATATGGCCGCGTGGCGCCGTGCCGTTGCCGCTTGCCGCGCGGGCGACTATTCGGCTTGCGGGAATTAGGCTCGGCTGACCTTAAACTACCCCGTCCATGCTGAGCTTGTCGAAGCACTGCCTTGTTCTTTTGGTACGTCCAGTAAGAAAGGCAGTGCTTCGACAGCGATTGTGTTGAGGTCAAGCGGCATTGATGGTTTGCTTTGCGATAGCGTTGAGGATGATCAGCAGCTTTCTGGCGACGGCGATGAGGGCTGA
>JAMFSI010000086.1 GCA_026225215.1 Sphingomonas palustris
AGACGAGCGGTCCCTTGACCGGGCCCACCAGCGCCCCGCGATGGCCGGCAAAAGCGGCAGTGGCGACATCGGCAGAACTTTGGTCGCTCAGCGCCGCTTGCGTGACGGAACCCAGCGACGCCGCGCTCAGGCCCTTGCTCGTGGCGGCGGCCTCCAGCGTCTTGCCCTTGTTGACGTCATCGGCGATCGCCTGCGCCGCCGCCTGAGTCGGCGCGACCAATTGCGTGATCTTACGGCTTTCGGACGCCGCATATTGCGCGCTGTTGGCGGCATAATTGGCGGCGATCTCGGCGTCCGTGGGCGGCGCCACGTTCTTCACCGCATTATCGCCGAAAATCGCATAGCGCAGCACGCGGCGTTCGGGCCGGATGAACTGCGCGCGATGGCTGGCGTAATAGGTGGCCAGATCGGCATCGGACGGCGTGCTATGCGAGGCGAAGGCGCTGGCCGGCAGCACCGCGATCAGCCCGCTGCGATGCTCCTTGAGTATCTGAGCGTAGCGCATCACCACCTCATTGGGGATGGTCGCGCCATATTCGGCAGGGCGCAGCGCCTGGCGAGCAATCAGGCTTTCGGCGATGCTGTCGCGCACTTCGGCGTCGGTTAGCTGACGCTGCGCGAGCATCGCATGATAAGTGGCATCGCTGAATTTACCATCCAGCCCCTGCAAGCCAGGAATCTTGGTCAATTCGCTATCGACGAGGCGCTTGCCCGCGACCATCCCGTGCTTGTCACCGAACACCGCGATGGCGAGGCGATCGATCGCCTGGTTCAGCGACATTTCCATGCCACCGCCGGCGATAAAGGCCTTCATCGTCAGATTGGGGTTTTGCTGGCGGGCCTGGTCAAGATTCTGCGTAAGCGACTTGGCGAGGTCCGAGGTGCTGATCCGGCGATTGCCGACCATCGCCGCGCGGTCGCCGCCCGCCACCCCGCCAAAGCCGCCGCTGCTGGCGACATCGCCCGCAGCAAAGGCCAGCGCGATCAGGCCGACCATGCCCAGCGTCAGGGCGATCCCGAGCGTGGAACTGAAAAACCTACGGAAAAATTGCAGCATGGACCGGTCGCTAGCTCAAATTGCCCTGGTTCGCCTGAACAGGGCTTCGCGGCGCGCTGTAAGCGGCAATGACCAAAGCCGCAAGGATCAGCCGGAATTGGCAATCGGACGCTCGTTGCTGCGTGTCCGATCCGAAACTTCGTTTCGGATAGTAATTCGCTCTTTTGCGAATTTCGGATCACACGCTAAAGCGCGGCGATGACCGACAAGCTTACCGAGATCTGCGATACCAAGCGGCTGGAAGTGGCCGAGCGCAAGCTGCAGGCGACGCTCGACCAACTCGATGCTCGCGCCAAGGCGCAGACTCCTCCGCGTGGCTTTCGTCGCGCGCTGGAAACCAAAATGGCCTCCGGCTTTGGGCTTATCGCCGAAATCAAGAAAGCATCCCCGTCGAAAGGCCTGATCCGCGCCGACTTCAATCCCGCCGACCATGCCTGCGCTTATGCCGATGCCGGCGCTGCCTGCCTCTCGGTGCTGACCGACGCCCCCTATTTCCAGGGCCATGAAGACTATCTGATCGCGGCTCGGGCAGCTTGCCCCCTGCCCGTCCTGCGCAAGGATTTCATGATCGACCCGTGGCAAGTCGCCGAGGCGCGGGCTATCGGCGCCGATGCGATCCTGATCATCGTCGCCGCGCTGGACGATGGGCTGATGGCCGAGATCGAAGCAGCCGCGCTCGAACGCGGCATGGACGTGCTCGTCGAAGTGCACGACGAGGCCGAAATGGCGCGTGCGGCGCGGCTCAAATCGCGGCTGATCGGTGTCAATAACCGCGACCTCAAACGCTTCGTCACCGACCTCGCCATTACCGAACGCCTCGCCCCGCTTGCGCCCGAAGGCGCGCTGCTGGTCAGCGAAAGCGGCATCAACAGCCACGCTGACTTGCTCCGACTGGAACGGTCAGGCTTGCGCGGCTTCCTGGTCGGTGAGAGCCTGATGCGGCAAGCCGACGTTACGGCGGCAACGCGCGCGCTCCTGGAAGGTCTATGACAAGCTCGCTGACGCATCTCGACGAACACGGCCACGCCCGCATGGTCGATGTCGGCGGCAAGCCGGAAACCGCGCGCATCGCCATCGCCACTGGTCGCATCCGCATGAGTGCCGCAGCATTGAACGCCATCCGCGACGGCGCCGTGACCAAGGGCGACGTGCTGGCGACCGCACGGATCGCCGGCATCATGGCGGCGAAGAAAACTGCCGAGCTGATCCCGCTGTGCCATCCGCTGGGGCTCGATGCAGTGTCGATCGACTTCGCCTGGGAGGATTCGGCCGTCCGCGCCACCGCTACCGCCTCGCTGACCGCCAGAACCGGTGTCGAAATGGAAGCGATGACAGCAACTTCTATCGCTCTCCTGACGATCTACGATATGGCCAAGGCGATCGACAAGGCGATGGTGATCGAAGAGGTGCGCCTGCTCGAAAAGCGTGGCGGCAAGTCGGGTGACTGGGTGGCGGAGCGAAGGCCCGGCCCGCTCCAGTCCGACAGCTGATGCGCGAGTTGCTGTCGCTGGAGGAGGCGCAGGCGCGGCTGCTGGCGCTGGCGGAGCCGTTATCCGGCGAAAACCTCTCTATTGGCGAGACTCAGGGTCGATTTCTGACCGAGCCCTTGCGCGCGTACCGAACCCAGCCCGCCGCCGATCTTTCGGCGATGGACGGTTACGCGGTGACCGCCGACGCTCTCGCGGGCCCCTGGCGCGTGATCGGCGAAAGCGCGGCCGGCCATCCCTTCATCGGCACGGTGCAGTCGGGCGAGGCGGTACGCATCTCGACCGGTGCGCTGCTGCCAGCCGGTGCCGAGGTCGTGCTACTCCAGGAAGATTGCGCCCGCGACGGCGAGCGGCTCAGCTTCATCGGCACCCTCCCCGCGCCGATCGACCGTCACATCCGCCGCGCCGGTATGGATTTCGTCAACGATCAGATGCTGTTGCCGAGCGGCGCCAGCATCGGCGCCGCGCAGATCGCCTTGGCGATTGCGGCGGGCCACAGTCACTTGCGGGTCTCCCGGTTGCCACGGATTGTCATCATCGACAGCGGCGACGAACTGGCCGCGCCGGGCACACCCTGCCCTCCCCACCGCATTCCGGCCAGCAACGGCGCGATGCTCGCGGCAATCGCCAGCGCTGTGCCGTGTGGCATCACCCCGCTTGGCCCGATAGCCGACGATCTGACTGCTCTACTGACGGCCCTCGATCAAGCGAAGGACGCCGACGTCATCGTCACCAGCGGCGGCGCTTCGGTCGGCGATCACGATCTGATCGGGCCGGCACTCAAGCAATGGGGCGCGACCACCGAATTCTGGAAAGTGGCGATCAAGCCGGGCAAGCCACTGCTGGTTGCCCGGCGCGGCCCGCAGATCGTGCTCGGTTTACCGGGCAATCCGGTTTCCAGCCTGGTTACGGCCTATCTGTTCCTGCTGCCCCTGCTGCGCGCGCACCTCGGCGCGCGCCAGTGCCTGCCGCGCCCGATTACCACCCGATTGATCGGCTCGGTGCCGCCCACCACTAGCCGCCGCGAATTCCTGCGCGCGCAATGGGATGGCAGCACGATCGCCGAAGGCGCCGGCCAGGACAGCGGCGCGCTGGCATCGCTCGCGGTCTGCAATGCCCTGATCGACCGCGCCCCGAACAGCCCGGCTTTGCCCGCGGGCGCCGAGGTGCAGGCCTATCTGCTCGGGAATGGTGGAATGGCTTGACGAGTATCGAATTGTTGCTTACTTGTTCCGTATTCGTTCGTTAAACGTCACGGAACAAAAGGAGTGACGCCAAGATGCTGACCCGCAAGCAGCACGAGCTGATCCGCTTCATCCAGCTGCGTCTGGAAGAGACCGGCGTGTCCCCTTCATTCGAGGAAATGAAAGAGGCGCTCGACCTGAAATCGAAATCGGGCGTTCATCGACTCATTTCCGCTCTGGAAGAACGCGGCTTCATCCGACGCCTGCCCAATCGCGCCCGCGCGCTGGAAGTGCTACGCCAGCCCGAGGACGCCCCCTCCGCCATCGCCCGGACCCGATCAGCACCCACTGCGGGGCAACGTCCGGCTTTGGGTAAGCCAGCGCCGATGCCGGCTAACGACGTCATCGAAATCCCGCTCCACGGTCGCATCGCCGCCGGTGCCCCGATCGAAGCCTTCGAAGGCATGTCGATGTTACCGGTCCCCGCCGCGCTGCTTGGTGCCGGCGAGCATTATGCGCTCGAAGTATCGGGCGATTCGATGGTGGAAGCCGGCATTCTCGATGGCGATTTCGCTTTGATCCGGCGCACCGATGCCGCGCGCGATGGCGAAATTGTCGTCGCGCTGATCCGCGGTGAAGAAGCCACGCTCAAATATCTGCGCCGCGAAAACGGTATGGTCAGGCTGGACCCGGCCAATGCTGCTTACGACTCCCAGTATTACCGCGCCAATGAAGTGCAGGTACAGGGTAAGCTGGCGGGACTGCTACGGCGCTATCACTGAACTGTTGAGCCAGAGCGGAGCGTAGATATCCCCCTCCCGCTTGCGGGAGGGGTTTAGGGGTGGGCCCTTCTTTTCTGACCTTGCGCCTAAACATGCCCACCCCCGCCCCCTCCCGCAGGCGGGAGGGGAGTCAAGCGCTTGTAAACTTTGCCCTCGTGCCTGAAATCACCTCGACAACCCCGGCCCGGGCATAACGTCCTGCGCCGTGTCCACCGCAGCGGCGGTCTGTGGGCTCACTTGCTCATCATCATACTCGGTCTGCAGGCGATGCGGCGCTCGCCACCAGGGGTGATCGCCTTCGCTGGCTTCCACCGTGGTGACTTGTCGATTGACGAGGTCGAGCGCCAGCCCGCCGGTTCGCATCAGTAAAGTCCGGTCGGCCTTGATCAGCGCGGGGTGACAGGGCCCGAACAGCTTTTGCTGGGCAATCATGATATCCACGCCAGCACAGGCCGCAGCGAGATCGCGATCTGGCACCGGGGCTGGTGTGCGGGCGACCAGCAGGCGCCAGATTCGCCCGCCCCGGCTCAATTCGACAAGGCAGAAATCATGATTGCAGCGAGCCCCAGGCCATTTGTCGAGCGGGGCAATACTTCCGGCGATACCCATGTCCTCGAGCATCATCTCGCGATCGAAGCTGCTGCGCCCTTCGCGCAGAATCATAAGCCTGTCGCCGCCCTCCGAAGCAATACCGAGGTTACGACCGTCGCCCGTGATCATGACATCGGGCGGGCGCAGCCAAGCGAGTGAAAGCGTGGCCAGCACAGCCGGGATAAGCGCCCAAAGTCGAGCATTGCCGCGCCACAAGCCCAGCCACAGCATCGCTGCGACGAAGACGATATACCGCCCCAACCCCAGCGTAGGCAGCAAAGTCACAGAGCCAGGGCGGCTCGCCGTCCAATGGGCGATCGCCAGCAGAAGTTCGAGCGACTTACCGGTCAACCACCACACCGGCGCGCCCCACCCGATACTGTCGAGCGCCAGCGACAAAGCCAGCAACGGCATCGACACGAACATCGTCAGCGGAATGGCGACGAGATTCGCACCGGCGCCATAGAGCCCGGCACGATGGAAGTGGAACAGCGCGATCGGCATCAGCGCCAGATCGATGACCATTCCGCCAAGCAGCAGCATCGCCACTTCGCGGGCGATGCGCATCGGCCAGGTCTCGGCGCGATGGGCGAGAAAATCGCGCACCGGTTGGGCATCATGCAGCGCGATAATCGCGATCACCGAGCCAAAGCTCATCTGGAAACTGGCGCCCGTCACCGATTCGGGCCAGAGCAGCATCACCACCAGCGCCGCCACCGCGAGCAGCCGCAGACTGAGCGGTTGCCGCCCCAGCGCCAGCGCTGCCAAAACCAGCAGCGCGCCCAGACAGGCGCGCACCGTACCGATCTGTGCGCCGGTCAGCAGCGTGTAGGCGGCGCCGACCAACGCGCCAACTCCCGCTGCCAGCAGCGGCAGTCGCACACGCAGCGCAATCGCAGGAATAAGCGCCAGCAGACGGATCGTCAGCATATAGGCCAAGCCCACCACCGCGCTGACATGGAGACCGCTGACCGCGAGCAGGTGAGCGAGGCCCGAATCGCGCATCGCCTGCGCATCATCGGCAGCGATGCCGCCCCTCTCGCCGGTGATGAAAACGGCCGCGACCCCACCCGCAGAGCCACCGATCTGCGCGCGGGCATGCGCCGCCAAGCCATGCCTGACGCGCGCCAGCCATTGGTCGCCCGGGGCGGGCGCCACGATTTGCGGCGAACCGAGCGCGCTGCCAGTCGCCGAAATGCCCTCGAACCAGGCGGCACGGGCAAAATCGAAGCTGCCAGGCAGTTTTGGCGCGCCAGGCGGCATCAGCCGCGCGCGCATCTGCACAATTGCCCCTTCGACGAGGCCGGGACGATCCGACGTAGCCGCCAGGTTCACTCGCACGCGGATCACGCGGTTCGTGCGCGGCTCCCGCGCCGCCAAAGTCAACCGCACCCGACTCTCGGCGGGCTCATCGAGGCGGTCCAGCACGCGCCCGACCAGCAATGGCGCCATGGCATGCGAAATCGGCGGCGTTCCAACCATAGCGGACTTGGACCACACCGTCGCGCAACCCGCAGCCACCATCAACCCCATGCTCAAAACCGCCATGCGGAGGTGCGGAAAGCGGCCATCCCCACGCAGCAACGCCGAAGCCGCCAACGCCAGGCCCAGGCTCACCGCCAGCAGCGCCAACCACTCCCAGCGGTTATCGAGACCAAACCACAAGCCGATCCCGCTGCCGAAGCCTACAGCCAGCCAGGGGCCACGGTCGAAACCGGCGCGATCCAGAAAATGCTCAATTGGCTCAACCCTGTGCGACAAAGTCGTGAAGCGGCTGGACAAGGCCGCGAAGCTGCGCCAAGGTCGATGCTGCAGTGCAGCGCCATCCTCCACAGGATCCGCTGAAATGGTGGGTTTGGCCGAGCTTGCCATGCCGTCTTGGACAGGAAGGATCGGGTGATGGCAAGCGCTGGCGTGGATGGCGGCAATGCGGCGGTATCCCGTCCTGTCGTCACGCGTTTCGCGCCCTCGCCCACGGGCTATCTGCATATCGGCGGCGCTCGTACCGCGCTGTTCAACTGGCTGTTCGCGCGGCACCATGGCGGCAAATATCTGCTGCGGATCGAGGATACCGATCGCGCCCGTTCGACCGAACCCGCGATTGCCGCGATTTTCGATGGCTTGACCTGGCTGGGCGTTGCCGGGGACGAGCCGGCGGTCTTTCAATTCGCGCGTTCACCGCGTCATGCCGAAGTCGCCGCGCAATTGCTCGCTTCTGGCCATGCCTATCGCTGCTATCTGACGTCGGAAGAACTGGCCGAGCGGCGTAGCCAGGCCCAGGCCGCCCGGCAAAGTTTTCGACTCGACAGCGAATGGCGCGATGCCGATCCCGCAACCGCTCCCGCCGACAAGCCGTTCGTGGTCCGGATCAAAGCCCCGCGCGACGGCGAAACCGTGATCGAGGATCTCGTGCAGGGCCGGGTCGCCGTGGCCAATGCCGAAATCGATGATTTCGTGCTGCTGCGCTCGGACGGCACACCTACTTACATGCTGGCGGTGGTGGTGGACGATCACGATATGGGCGTCAGCCATGTCATTCGCGGCGACGATCATCTCAACAATGCCTTCCGCCAGCTCGCCATTCTGCGGGCGATGGGCTGGGATGAGCCGTTTTACGCGCATATTCCACTCATCCACGGTCCGGACGGGGCCAAGCTGTCGAAGCGGCACGGCGCGCTCGGCGTCGATGCCTATCGCGACGAACTGGGCATCCTCCCCGAAGCGATGTTCAACTATCTGTTGCGGCTGGGCTGGAGCCATGGCGACGATGAAATCATTTCGCGCGAACAAGCGGTGGAATGGTTCGATATCGCCGATGTCGGGCGCGGCGCCTCGCGCTTCGACTTGGCGAAATTGCAAAATCTCAACGGTCATTATCTGCGCGAATCGGACGATTTCCGCCTCGCCGCGCTGGTGGCGACGCGCTTGACCGATACGGTCGACATCGATCTGCTCACCCGCGCTATGCCGGTACTGAAGCCGCGCGCGAAAGACCTGAATGAACTGGCCGCAAGTGCGGCCTTTCTGTTCGCCCGGCGGCCACTGACACTCGATGCCAAGGCAGACGCCTTGCTGACCAGCGACGCGCGCGCTTTGCTGCTGCGCATTCATATCCGCCTCTGCGCCGAATCCGACTGGACAAGCGCCAACCTCGAAGCCAGTCTGAAGGCGATGGCCGAAGAACTTGGCCTGGGGCTTGGCAAGCTGGCCCAGCCGCTACGCGCAAGCCTGACGGGGCAAGCAACCTCGCCGGGAATTTTCGATGTTTTGGTTCTGCTCGGACGGGATGAAAGCCTGGCGCGTATCGCCGACCAGGCCCATGTTACCGAAACCGGGCCTGCGTGAGGGAGTAACGGTGGTGGGTGATCAGTCAAAACTGAGTATTTACGGCAAGGATTTCGATTATTCGGTGATCAAGGGCACGGTCGGGCCCGATGTCATCGACATCCGCAAGCTCTATGGCCAGACCGGGGCGTTCACCTTCGATCCGGGCTTTACCTCGACCGCGGCCTGCGAAAGCGCGCTGACCTATATCGACGGCGATGAAGGCGTGCTGCTGCATCGCGGCTATCCGATCGGCCAACTGGCCGAAAACTCCAACTACATGGAAACCTGCTATCTCCTGCTCAACGGCGAATTGCCGTCAGCGGCAGAGCTCAAGGACTTCAGCTGGACGATCAGCCGGCATACCATGCTGCACGAGCAGTTGATGAGCTTTTACAGCGGTTTCCGACGCGATGCGCACCCGATGGCGATCATGTGCGGCGTGGTTGGCGCGCTCTCGGCCTTCTATCACGACTCGACCGACATCGCCGATCCCGATCATCGCCGCATCTCTTCGCACCGCCTGGTCGCCAAGATGCCGACAATTGCCGCTGCCGCGTATAAATATTCGCTCGGCCAGCCGTTCATGTATCCGGACAACAAGCTGTCCTACACCGGCAATTTCCTGCGCATGACCTTCGGCGTGCCGGCCGAGGAATATGAGGTGAACCCGGTCATCGAAAAGGCGATGGATCGCATTTTCATCCTCCACGCCGACCATGAGCAGAATGCTTCGACCTCCACCGTGCGTCTTGCCGGCTCGTCGGGCGCTAACCCCTTTGCCTGTATCGCGGCAGGTATCGCCTGCCTATGGGGACCGGCGCATGGCGGCGCCAACGAGGCGGCGCTCAATATGCTGCGCGAGATCGGCACACCCGACAAAATTCCGCACTATATCGAGCGGGCCAAGGACAAGAATGATCCGTTCCGCCTGATGGGCTTCGGTCACCGCGTCTACAAGAACTACGATCCGCGCGCGACGGTGATGCAACAAACCTTGCGCGAAGTCTTCGCGGCGATGAAAGTGACCGATCCGCTGTTCGATACCGCGCTCAAGCTGGAAGAACTCGCGCTGTCGGACCCCTACTTCATCGAGAAGAAGCTGTTCCCGAACGTCGATTTCTATTCGGGCATCATCCTGTCGGCAATCGGCTTTCCAACGACAATGTTTACCGTGTTGTTCGCGCTGGCACGCACCGTCGGCTGGGTGGCGCAATGGAATGAAATGATTTCCGATCCCGCCCAGAAGATTGGTCGCCCGCGCCAGTTGTATACCGGGCCGACCGAGCGCGATTATGTCGCGATCGATAAGCGTTAAGTGCTGAAGCGGTAAGGGGAAGATTCTGGGGCCGGCGGCCCCAGACCCCGTTACTGTCGTTGTTGCGTGCCAATCACGCTTAGCATTCCAATCGCGGTCTTGGTTGCTTTATGGCCGACGTACTGGACGAGGGCATGACGCTCCATAATCCCCTCCCGCTTGCGGGAGGGGCTAAGGAAGGCGGCCCCTCACCCCATCACCCCAAGATTCAAACCTCCGGCACCGACAGCGTAAACCGCGCGCCCTCGCCCGGCACGCTTGCCACGGTGAGATCGCCACCCATCGCTCGGGCCAGGCGTCGCGAGATATAGATCCCCAGTCCCGAGCCGCCATCGCCACTGCGCCCCAGCCGCTCGAACTTTTCGAACAAGCGTCCTTGCTGGTCTTCGCTAAGGCCCGGCCCGGCATCCGCCACGGTGATTTGCGCAAGCTCCGCGATGCGGTTCAAATGCAGATGAATCTGTGTGTTCTCCGGCGCATAATGGATCGCATTACCAATCAGGTTCAACAGCACCTGCAGCACCCGCCGAAACTCCGCCCGCGCCGGAAGCGTAGCATTCTCGGGTGGAAGCACGACAGCGATCTGCTTGTGACGCGCCCGCCCGCTCAGGATGCCGGCGGCACGGCGCGCGACATCGGCAAGATCGATGATATCGGGCGCCGTGGCAAAATTATCCGCCTCGATCACTTCGAGATCGGCCAGATCCTCCACCAGCGCCAGCAAATGTTCGCCAGCGGCAGCGATGTCCTCGGCGAACTTGGCGTATTCCTCTTCGAGCGGCCCAGCCAAGCGCATGCGAATCGTTTCGGCATTGGCAATGATCCGGGCGATCGGCTGACGCAGCACGGGAGCGAGATCACGCCCGAATAGCCGGTCTCCCAGCATGCCCACGTCCTGCCGCGCAACGGCTGGCAAGCTTGCAGCACCCCCGCTCAAAGCCGAATCGCTCGTGAGATATAAGACAACTCCCGCCACCGATTCGCCCGGTCCGGTTTGCGGCACCAAACCAGCGCGCCAGGCCCTCGGCGATCCGGCCACCTGAATTATCGCACCATCAAGCAGCCGCCAATGCATCGGCAAGCGATGGTTTTCGCCCGTAAGGGTAACAAAATCGGTCCAGGGTCGCCCCAGCCCCTCATGCATGGCCGTCGCCAGTTCCCGCAGATCGAGCGCATCGCTCTCCACCGCCAGTACGCATTGCCTGGTATCAAGGCGGGCAGTCAGCTCGGCAAGCGCGTGATCGATTGCCATCCGCCGACGCCCTGCAACCTCGGCATCCTCGGTCGGCAGGGGTGCGGCATGCCAATGGCGCACGGCAATCGCGCAACCTTGCGCGCCATCGCCGCGCGGCTCGACTTCTACCCAGGCGCGAATGCCGTTCTGCCCATCCTGCGCCGCGATCGGGCGGGCGAGGCGCAGACCGGAGCGCCGCGCCTTGCGCACCAGCCCCGCCAGCTCGGGAATGGCAATTGCGCCCGGAATGGTGCCGCCACAGTCCAACTGCAGAGCCGCCAGCGGATCATCGGCGCTCAGCAGGCGGTCATCGGCATCGGTCAGCGCCCGGACCAGCGCCAGTCCACTATCCGCCATGATCGGCCCAATCACCTGGGCTATCCGCTGCGGCCAATAGCGCTGCGGCGCGCTCCGCTGGCAGATGCGCGATCATCTCGGCCGGATCGCCCGATGCCGGTCCCATCGTTGGGTGCACGGCGAGCAGCGAGGAATGGGCTGTCTCCAGCTTGATGCCGGTGGCCCGCAGCATCACTGCCAGTCGAATCGCCTGGCCATCCTGCAATGCCAGCAGGCAAGTTTCGCGGCCCTGGCCGTTAGCCAGCGCTAATGCGGTGGCAAAGATAGCTACGCCGGCGTGCGGCAGCGCCAGCGCCGCCACCGCGCCACCCCCCATGCCCGTGACCAGCCGGGAAATCAGACCGAGACGCGTCGCGCTTTCGTCATAGCTGTGGCGAATTGCCGCTTCTGCTTTGGAGTTTCCCGCAGTGTGTTCATGCCGATAATCGCCGGGCAAAAGTTGGAGCACACTATGAAGCAGATCGCCCGGCAATTCGCCAAGCGGCATCCGCATCTGCGATTGATATCGGGCAAACCGGGCCTGCGCCGCCAGCAGTTTCATCGCCGTTGCCGCAGTATCTGCTTCGGGCGAACCGATCAGCGCCTGCAACAGTGGCGAAACCACGGGATCGACCCCCAGCCGCGCTTGCAAGGCTTGCGACGCTTGCCATTCGAGGACGATGGCATGCAAATAGCCGAGCAGCCCCGGCACTCTTGCCAATTGCTCGCTGATCTTGTCGATACTAGGACCAGGACCATGATCTTCGTCGCCCAGCACCTCCCGGTCACCCGCCGCGCCGGCCAATGTCTGGCTAATTTGACAGGCTAGATCGCGCAACATGCCGCGTAGCCGAGCGATCACCTCGTCATTGAAGAGTGCCCGATCGTCATGACCCAGCAGATGGCGCAAAATCGGTGCGAGCGACTGGAGGACGGCGCCCTCCTCCGCAAACCCGCGGCGCAACTCTTCTTCCACCGCGTTCACCGCCGGATCAGCCTGCACCTCGTTCATCCGGAAATCATAGCAAATCAGGGTTAAGCACGGGTTAGCCGATTTCGGACGCTATCGGACGCCGCCAGGTTGCGTGGAGGCCCAGCCCCAGCACCAGCAAGGTCAACACCTCGATGCCCCGGCCCAACCACCCGAAGGCGCCAAGAGCCGCGAGAATCAGCGCCAACACCCCGCGATCCTGCAGCCAGCGCGTCGTGCGCGAAGGCGGTGTTTGCGAGACATAGCGGCATAGGCCGAGCAGCATTACCGGCGCAAACGCCCGTTCGAACAAGCTCTCCCCCGGCAAAAACGACGCGCATTGGATCATCAGCACCGCGAATATTGCATCCATCACCCCACCATAAGCGCTGCCATGCGGGATACGCGACGAGGGTAAATGCAGCGTCTCCCGCTCGATCCGCGCGAGCAAACCCGCGGCCGCAACCAGCAGCCAGGCCAGCGCCGCGAGCACGAAGGCGGCGACCGACCAGCTGAAACGCGCCGCGACCAGCGCGAGCATCGCCGTCACTAAACCGGCCGCCGCGACCACGAGGTTACCGCTACCGGCGTGGAGCAAGGCCGGCCCCAGCCGCCGTACCGCAAATTGCGCCACCGCCAGGGTCGCATTCTCATGCCCGCTTACCTGCGTCTGCAGCCTGATCCACTGCGCCTCGACCGCATGCGCCTCGGCCTCGCTGCGCACCAGCGTCCAATGCCCGTCAGCCAGCGCCGCCGCCGGCAACAGCCGCTGCGGGAGACCGGCTTGCAGCGCGATACGCTGAAGCGCGGAAAAGCCGTCGCAATCCCTCGGCAATTCGGCGAGCCGCTCGACCAGCCGACCGGGCATACGAAAAGCAGCGGCGGCGGCATGATTGAGGTCGAGCCGCTCGAACCCGGCGACGACACCCGAATCGACCGGCTGAACAATGACTCCGGGCCCGGCTTCCAACAGCGCGATCGCGGTGCCCGGCCATGCCAGCAAGCCATCTCCCAGCGCCACCAACTCATCGGTGGCGGTGATCAGCCCCAACAGGGCATGTGGTTCCGCCACCAGATGAAACTTGGCGCCGACCGCTTCCGCAGCGGCTTGCAAGGCGTCGATATGGTCATCATGGCCCTGTGTCAGGCAGACGATCCGCTCGCAGCCCAGCGCCAGCACCACCCCAAGCTGGTGACGGGCAAGCGTCGCCGCGCCCAGCCGCAGATGCGCGCGCAAAGGCCCGCCCGCAGTATCGGCCGGCTCGATCATGGTCAGCAATGCGACGCGCAGTATGCTTCTCCCGGCACCGGCCCGCCTCTAGCTAGGGGCGCGGCTCGAATACCGCAATGCTCGACTTGCTATCGGCCAGTAAGCAACTGTTACTTCTGGTAATTTTGCGGGATGCGATCAGCGAACGGCGAAGTGATCGAGAAAACTTTGCAGCTTGCGAATGATCGCCGGATCGCCTGGCGCTGCTTCCAGCGCCTGTTCGGCCAGCATAATCAGCGGTTCGGCGTGAAAACTGGCCGCCAATCCCTTGAGCCGCATGGCGCTGACCTCCCAATTGGCATCGCAGCGCGAGCGTTGCAGTAAATCGATCTGCCGCGCCAGACTCTCGATAAACGCTTGCCGCAACTCGCTAAACAGCGCTGCGTCCGTGCCCGAGGCCGCCGCCAACGTTGCTTCGAGATCTCCGGATACGAAAGCCATCCCCCAGCGATAACCCGAAAAAGTTAATCCAGTATTTATTGCTGCCGCGCCCGTGCTATCTTGGCGGCATGGCAGGGGAACAGAAAATAGCTGCGGTGGATCCCAAGGAACCAGCGCTCGATTCGCATCCGGCGCCGCCGTTTGGATCATCCGGCGGTGGCGACTGGCAACCGCTCGATTTCGACCGCTTTGCTCCCGACCCGACGATTCCCAAGCCGTCGCGGGTCTGGATTCAACCGGCGCTGGCGATCCTGGCTCTGGTCGGCTGGACGGCATTCTACATCTGGGCAAATTTAACCCCGATGGCGGCAACCCGCGACCCTGGTATGTGGGCGGGCTGGGTCAGTAGCTGGGCGACACCGACGCTGGTCATCGGCGTCATCTGGCTGATCGCGATGCGCTCGAGCCAGCGCGAAACGCGGCGCTTCCTCGACGCCTCCCAGCTGCTGGCCGAAGAAACCGAGCGGCTGGAGGCACGCCTGCTGACCACCAATCGCGAATTGAGTCTGGCCCGTGAATTCATTGCCGCGCAAGGGCGCGATCTCGATTCGGTCGGACGCATCGCGGTCGATCGGATGTCGCAACATGCCGAGCGCCTGCAGTCGTTGATAAAGGAAAACAGCGCGCAAATCGAAGCGATCGGCACGGTCAGCGCCACGGCGCTCGAAAACATGGAGCGTCTGCGCGGGCAACTGCCCGTGCTCACCAGCGCCGCCAAGGATCTGACGAACAATTTCGGCAATGCCGGACGCGCCGCCAATGCCCAGGTCCAGGAGCTGATCACCGGGTTCAATCGCATAACCCAATTCGGCCAGGTCAGCGAAGCCATGGTGGCGGCACTGCGGACCCAGATCGAACATGCCCTGGCCGGCTTCGCCACCCAAACCGAGCAGCTGGAGCTGGCAACCAGTTCGCGACTCACCGCGCTCAATGGTCAGGCCGAGGCGTTCCATGCCAGCATTCTCGGCCATCAGGCCGAATTCCACGAGCAACTGCAGACGCGCACGGCCACCCTCGCCAGCGAGATCGCCGAAACCCGCAGCCGCCTTGACCAGGAGGAAGCCGAAAGCATCGTCTCGCTGCGGTCGCGGCTGGCCGCGCTGCGCGATGAAACCGGCGCGGTCGCGCGGGCGCTGCGGGATGGCGAAGGAAGTGCGCTGGCGCATTGGCGCGAAGCGGTGACTCAACTCGAAAAGGATATGCGTGAAGCTGGCAAAATTGGCGAGGACATCGGCCGCCAGGCCGCTGCAACCAGTAACAGCCGCATGGCCAAGCTCGCCGAAGAAGCCGCCGCGCTCGAACGCGTACTCAGCGAGACCGGCGCCCGCTTCGAGGGCGAGACCGCGCGCCGCCGCCACGCCGGCGAGGCACAGGATCGCGCTACCATCGAGCGGTTGACCAGCCAATTGGCGGCGCTCGACGAGGATATCAGCCGGCGCCAGGCCGCGCATATCGACCAGCTTTACGCGCTGTCGAGCCAAAGCGAGACAGCGACAGCCGCACTGGCCGCGATCGAGGCGCAGATTACCACGATCTCCCAGGCCAGCAGCGTGGCCGAAGCCGGGATGGTGCAGCGACTCAACCTGCTCGGACAGCGCTTGAGCGACAGCGGCCAATTGCTCGATGCCACCGATCGCACGCTGGCCGGGCTGACCGACAATAGTGTGCGACTGCTCGAACTGATTCAGGCCAGCGCCACTCATAGTCGCGAAGACCTGGCATTGGCGATCGATAAGGGAGCCGCCCGGCTCGCCGACGTCGAAGCCCGCGCCCTGTTCCTGCGCGATACCGTGAGCGATGCCGATCGCCGCGGTGAATCGCTGTCGGCCTATGTGCTGCAAGCGCAGAACCGGCTGAGCGAGGCATCGGTTTCGCTGGTTGCCTGGCATGAGGATATTCACGAGAAGGCGCGGGCGCACGGGCAGACGATCGCCGAACTGACGCAGTCGGTAGCCGAACTGGACAGCGTCAGCACCGCTGCCGCAGACCGTGCTCAAAAAGAACTATCAATCGCAATCAATCAATTGGCGCATGGGGCCCAAGCAGCGGTCGAGCAGATCGAAACCCGCGGTGCGGCCTCGATTTCGGGCTTGGCCGAACAATTGGGCGAGGAAAGCGGCGACGCGATCGAACGCGCCATGCGGCAACAGGTCACGGAAATTTCCGGCAAGCTGGAGCAGGCAGCGACTCGCGCCGCCGGCATCAGCCGCGAGGCCACGACCCAGTTGCGTCATCAGCTGACCAAGGTCGAAGAGATGCTTGGCAATCTGGAGAGCCGCGTTGCCGAGGCGCGCAGCCGCGCCGAGGAACAAGTCGACAATGACTTTGGTCGGCGCGTTGCGCTGATCACCGAAGCGCTCAATTCCAGCGCCATCGACATCGCCAAGGCGCTCGATACCGATGTCAGCGACACGGCCTGGTCAGCCTATCTGCGCGGCGATCGCGGCATTTTTACGCGCCGCGCGGTGCGGCTGCTCGATGCGCCCGAAGCGCGCAGCATTGCCCAGCTATATGAAAATGACCGCCATTTTCGCGAGCATGTCAGCCACTACATCCACGATTTCGAGGCAATGCTGCGCGAATTGCTGTCCACCCGCGATGGCCATGCGCTGGGGGTAACGCTGCTCTCCTCGGATATGGGCAAGCTCTATGTGGCGTTAGCGCAAGCGATCGAGCGGCTGCGTAATTAATCCTCCCCCATTGGGCAGGGCAATTGCATATGGAATCGTGCCCGATTGGTCATGCTGACGGAAGTCAGCATGTGGATTCACATTCGAAGTGCAACAGGTTGAAGATTTCGGCGGGAGTTTGGAAGCCGAGGCATTTTCTGGGTGTATTGTTATAGAGGCTTGCGAGGCTGTCGAG
>JAMFSI010000087.1 GCA_026225215.1 Sphingomonas palustris
CGTGTAAATGATGTCGCGGCCGTCGATCTGGCGGCGCAACTCGGGGTCCATATCGGCATAGATCTGGATGCCATCGGCAAAGCCGGTGAGGCCGCCTTCGGGCGCGATCGTTTCGGCACGCAGCACGCCGGCGCGGTTGAGCTCATTGTTATAGCTATGGTCGAAGTGCCAGGGCTGCCAGGTCATCAGCGGCTTGCCGTCGATTTCGACGATACCGGCTTCGGGGCTGGTGCGGATGGTGATCACGCCGGGCATCGCATCCTGATCGACTCGTTCCACCATTTTGACCGGATGGTCTTTCAGCGGACCGAACACTTCGCTCAGCAGCACCTGCATCGAGCCGGTCTGTTCGACATTCTCGAACACGATCATGCCGCGGCTCTCGAATACTTCGTTGATCTGGCGGCGGGTGGCTTCATCGGCCAGGCTCTCGCGGGTCACGCCGGCGATGCGCGCGCCAAATGGAAGACCATCCTGCAGCGGCCGAACTTCTATCGCAGACATCATTCTCTCCCTTTGTCCCGAACAGAGGTTTTACCGCAAGCTTGTGGCGCTCGGCAAGCGCTGCCGGGCAAACCCACGCGGCATTCGGTTTTGCTTGAACGGGTGTTCAGTGGAGGGTTGATGGTCTGATCCGAACTTCGTTTCGGATAGCGGGCCGGCACCGACTTAAATTAGCGCAGCTAATTTCAAATCAGACGCGCGCAGCAAATAATGGCTGACCCCCCATTCTTCGCCATCGGCGTGGCCGAACAGTCCGGCGGTGGCGAGATAGAACAACCGCCAACGCCGCCGCCACAGCCGTGCATCCGGGCCATAGACCTCGGTCAGAATGCGGGTGATCGGGGTGCGGTTGGCGTCGAAATTAGCCAGCCAGTCGCAAGCGGTGCGCTGGTAATGCACGCCGCTCCAGCGCCATTCCTGCTCCACCGCGAAGCTTTCCGGGAATTGCGCGACCAGGCCATGGCTCGGCATGATCCCGCCGGTGAAGAAATGCTGGGCGATCCAGTCGGTGCGATCGCTGGCGTCGAACCGGTAAGGCTGGCGGCGATGCGTGAAGACATGGAGAAACAACCGGCCTTCGGGCTTCAACCACCCGCGCACCCGCTCCAGCAGGGTTTGCCAATTGGCCATATGCTCGAACATTTCGACCGAAACCACGCGGTCGAACCGGGTGGCGGGGATGAAGTCGTTCATATCGGCGGTGATGACGGTGACGTTTTGCAGGCCGCTACGCGCTAGTTGCGTCTCGATATAAGCGCGCTGCGGCGCCGAATTCGACACCGCGACGATTTTGGCTTCGGGGAAACGCTCGGCCATGAACAGGGTCAGCGAGCCCCAGCCGCAGCCCAGCTCCAAGATCGTCTGGCCATTGGCGAGATCGGCATGGGCCACGGTTTCGGTCAGCGCCTGGTCTTCCGCCTCGGCCAGTGTTTCGCGCCCGGTCAGATACAGGCAGGAGCTGTATTTGCGGCGCGGCCCCAGCGTCAGCGCGAAGAATTCGGGCGGCAATTCGTAATGCTGGCTATTGGCGAGGTCGGTGTGCTCGGCAATCGGATGCTCGATCATGCCACGCGCAAAGACCGCGTCGCGCGGCGGCTCGCTCGCCAATTTGCGCCGGGTCCGGCTGACCAGAAACTCCACTCCGAACCGGGTGACGGGATCGGGCAGCGGGGTCCGTTCCACCGTGCGGATTGCCGATTCCAGAAGGCCCATGGTTCAGTTTCCTTTGTGAAGTCGAGGGATAGGCCAGAAAGCCGGCACGCGTGCCTGATAAGTGCGAAAAGCATCGCCGCGCGATTCCAGCATATGGGCTTCTAGCGGCGGTACGCCCGAGACATGCGCGAGCAGGATATACATGAAGATCGGCCCGATCAGCGCCAGCCACGAGGTAACCGGGTAAGCGGCGGGGGCCAGGGCGATCACGGCATAAGCGGTCCATCCCAGCCATTCGAAGAAATAATTGGGATGACGCGACACGCACCACAAGCCCTGGTCGCAGACGCGTCCGCGATTGCCAGGGTCGGCGCGAAAGTGACGGAGTTGGCGGTCGGCCATGCCCTCGCCAAGGATTGCCACCACCAGGATCATCGCGCCCAGCGCATCGCCCCCACCGAGGCGCGGCGACGGATTGCGGGCGGCAAGCAGAATGGTGCTGACCAACAGCCAGGCTGCGGCGGCCTGGATCTGCAGGAATAGAAACAGCCGCCAGGCAAAGCGCGACCCCCATTCTTCACGCAAGGCGGCATAGCGTGGGTCTTCGCCATGCTGGCGCGTTCGTGCGGCGATGTGGAGGCCGAGGCGGAGCGCCCAGATGGCGGCCAATGCCGCGACTAACCCCTGCCGCGCGAGTAGCCCGTCGTGGTTGGAAATGAGCGCCACCAGCATGCCGACAATGCCGGTGGCGAATGTCCAAAATACATCGGTCCAGCCCGAATAACCCGGATGGCGCGCGATCAGCCACGCCGCGGCCATGGCTAATGATAGCAGTAGGGCAGCAGTTAGTAGAAGAACAGGGATCGGCATCGCAATATATACGCTGGGTTTGCACCAATGGACTGCCGGACTATAAATTTTTCCGGCAATATTGTTAGCGGTCAGCATTGAAAAAATCTGCGGACCGCGACATTCCTGCAAATCCGAAGACCCGTTGGCTTCGTACCTATGATCGACGCTGGCAATTGACGTTTTTCTGCTGCCGCCCGTTCTCGTTCCAGGAGCACGCCGAAGCATGTATTCCGACCAAAGTCCCGGCTCGCATCATGCTCATGGCCAGGGAATGCGCATCGCGGTGGTCGGCAGCGGGATTTCAGGTCTTTCGGCGGCATGGCTGCTGGCGCAGCGCCATGATGTCACGCTGTTCGAGGCGGACGACCGGATCGGTGGCCATAGCCATACGGTCGAGGTGGCCGGTACCGCAGTCGATACCGGCTTTATCGTCTTTAACGACAGCACTTATCCTAATCTGACCGCGTTGTTCCGCCATCTCGGCGTGGCGACGACCACCACCGCGATGACTTTCGCGGTGTCGCTCGACGAAGGCCGACTGGAATATTCGGGCACCGATCTCGGCGGCTTGCTGGCGCAGAAGCGCAATCTGCTGCGGCCCCGGTTCTGGTCGATGATGCGCGATCTGCTACGCTTTTACCGTGAGGCGCTGAAGGATTTGCCGCATCTGGGCGATGAAAGCCTGCATGAATATCTCGATCGCGGCGGCTATGGCGCAGCGTTTCGCGAGGATCACCTCTATCCGATGGCAGCGGCGATCTGGTCGACACCTTCCGCCGAAATTCGCGATTATCCCGCTGCTGCCTTCATCCGCTTTTGCGACAATCACACCCTGCTCGAGCCGGGCGACCGGCCGCTGTGGCATACCGTGCGCGGCGGCAGCCGCGAATATGTCGCCCGGATGACGCCGGGCTTTGCCGCAGGCATTCGGCGCGGCACCCCGGTGCGCCAGATCCGGCGGCATGCCGGCGGCGTCGATATCGCCACGGCTGGGGATGTTTCGCATTTCGACCATGTCGTCATTGCCGCTCATGCCGATCAGGCGCTGGCGATGTTGAGCGATGCCGACAGACGCGAACGCGGGCTGCTCGGCGCCATTCGCTATTGCCGCAACGAGGCGGTGCTGCATAGCGATGCCCAGCTGATGCCTCGCCGCCGCCGAGTGTGGTCGGCGTGGAATTACGCGGCGCATCATCGGGCGCATGATCAGTTGTCGGTGACCTATTGGATGAACCAACTGCAGGATTTGCCCGCAGCGCAGCCCTTGTTCGTCACGCTCAATCCGATCCGCCAGCCTGCGTTCGAGACCGTTCATTGGCGCGGCGATTACATGCATCCGGTGTTCGATGTCGCGGCGCTGAAAGCGCAGCGCGAACTGTGGTCGCTGCAAGGGCAGGGCGGGGTGTGGTTTTGCGGCGCCTATTTCGGCGCCGGCTTTCATGAGGATGGCTTGCAGGCTGGCCTGGCGGTGGCCGAGCAGTTGGGCGGGGTCCAGCGGCCGTGGAGCGTGGCCGAGCCATCGGGGCGCATTCATTGTGGGCCACCGCCGGCGGGTGTTGCGCCGATGCTGGTGTCTGCCTGATGCAGCCCTCGGCGCTATATTCGGGGCAGGTCATGCACCAGCGGCTACGGCCGCGCCGCCATCGCCTGTATTATCGCCTCTACATGCTGCTGCTCGATCTCGACGATATCGACGCCTGCGCGGCTCGGTTGCGGCTGTTTTCGCGCGGTCGCATCAATCTGTTTTCGTTTCACGATCGCGATCATGGTGCAGGCACGTCCGAACCGTTGCGTGCGCAAGTCGAGCGCCATCTCGCCGACGCCGGGCTGGCGAGCGATGGCGGGCCGATCCGCCTGTTGACCATGCCGCGGGTGCTCGGTTTCGCCTTCAATCCGATCAGCGTCTATTTCTGCTATCGTCGCGACGGTGGCCTCGCAGCGACGCTGTATGAAGTGAACAACACCTTTGGCCAGCGACATTCCTATCTGCTGCCGGTGACGCGCGGTTCGGGGCCGGTCATTCGCCAGGCGACCCCCAAGCGGTTCCACGTCTCGCCGTTTATGGGCATGGATATGGATTATGCCTTCCGCATCGTCGCGCCGGCGAGCGCGCTGGGAATTGCCATCACCGGATCGGATGCGGCAGGCGCGGTGATCACCGCCGTGCTGACCGCACGGCGCCAGGAATTGACCGATCGGGCGTTGCTCCGCGCCTTCCTGGCGATGCCTTTCGTCACGCTGAAAGTGGCGGCGGGGATCGGCTGGGAAGCGGCGCGGCTGTGGCTGAAAGGTGTGCCGGTGCGCGATCGTCCGGCGCCACCCGGAGAACCCGTCACGACCGTGGCCGATGCGGAAAGGCCGGCGCATGTATCTTGAACTGGAAAACGATGCCCCGACCGGCGCGGCGCCTTACCACCCGCGCTTCAGCCTGCGTGGCCGGTTGATCCGCAGCGCCCTGCGCGCGATTCACAAAGGTCGGCTTACCGTGGTGCTGGCTGGTGGCGCGCGGATCGAGCATAGCGGCGAGGAGGCCGGCTTCACCGCGACCATCGAGCTGACGCATGGCCGGGCCTTGCGGCGCATTCTGGCTGGCGGCGATATCGGCTTCGCCGAGGGCTATATCGCCGGCGATTGGACGACGCCCGATCTGGTCGCGTTGATCGGCTTGTTCGCCGACAATGTAACGCGGATGCAGCGCACGATGGACGGCTTCGAACCGGTGCGGCTGATCAATCGGCTGCGCCATCTGCTGCGCGGCAATAGCCCGCGCGGCAGCCGGCGCAACATCGCCTTTCACTATGACCTCGGCAATGATTTCTACCGGCTGTGGCTCGATGACAGCATGACCTATTCGTCCGCCTGCGCATTGGCGCCGGGGCAATCGCTCGAAGCGGCGCAGGCTGAACGGCTCGAACGCATCGCCGGACTGCTCGACCTGACCGACGGCAGCAGTGTGCTCGAAATAGGCTGCGGCTGGGGCGCCTTGGCCGCGCATCTGGCGCCGCGCTGCGCCAGCGTCACCGGCATCACCTTGTCGCGCGAGCAATTGGCGCAGGCCCGGCAACGCTGCGCCGACGCCGGCCTCGGCCATGTCGATCTGCGGCTCCAGGATTACCGCGATGTCACCGAGGCCTTCGACCGCATCGTCTCGATCGAAATGCTCGAAGCCGTCGGCGAGGCGTGGTGGCCGACCTATTTCGATCAATTGCGGTGTTGCCTCAAGCCGGGCGGCACGGTGGTGGTCCAAGCCATCACCATGCGCGAGGATCGCTTTGCTTCTTACCGCACCGGCATCGATTTCATCCAGAAATACATCTTCCCCGGCGGCATGCTGCCGACCGAGGAAATCATCGCCGATCAGGCGCAGCGGGCCGGGCTGCAATTGGCTTCGGTCGATCGCTTCGCGCTCGGTTATGCGGCGACCCTGGCCGAATGGCGGCGACGTTTCCTGGCCCATGCCGATGCGGTGGCGGCGTTGGGCTTCGATGCGCAATTCCGCCGGCTCTGGGAATATTACCTGTGCTATTGCGAGGCCGGGTTTCGCAGCGGTACCATTGATGTCGGGCTATATGTGTTGAAAGGGTGAGGATGGCTGACTGGACGACGATCTCCCGGCGACAAGTCGTGATCGGCGGCGTGGCGTTGGCCCTGCTGCCCGATCTGCTCATGCCATCCAGCGCTTATGCGGCGCTGCCGGTGCCCCCCAGTGGCCGGCTGGGGTTCAATATCCTGCGCAAGGGTTCGCCGCTGGGCAGTCATGAACTGACCTTCACGCAGCAAAGCGATAAGCTGACCGTGCAAGTCGAGGTCCATTTGCTCTACAAACTGCTCGGCATCACGCTTTATCACTACACTCATCATTGCACCGAAAGCTGGGAAGGCGGCCAGGTCGTCGCGCTCGACACCCGGACCGATGACAATGGCACGCCGCATCATATGACCGCGCGGCGCGGCCCCGCCGGGCTGGTGGTGCAGGGCAGCGATGCCCCGCGCTATGTCGCGCCCGCTAACGCGCTGCCGGCAACGCATTGGAACCAGCGCGAGCTTGATGGACCCTGGATCAATACCCAGGACGGCAAGCTGGCGCACCCCCACGTCGCCCCCGCCGGCTCCGAGGTGATCCCGGCGGCAGGTGGCCGGTCGATCGAGGCGCGGCGCTACAATCTGTCCGGCGATGTGCAAATGGCGATGTGGTATGACCGGCAGGGCTGGGCCGGCCTCAGTTTCGAGCGTGGTGGATCGCCGATCCGTTACGAGCGTCGCGCATGAGCGATTTTGAGGCGGGCGCTCGGCGGCGTCCTCGAGTGCGAACGGTTCTGGGTTGGGGAATGGCGGCGGTGCTGGCATCGCTGGCGGTGGCGGCCTGCTCGCCGCTGCGTATTTTCAACAATGTCATGCCCAAGGATGCCGGCTCGCAAGTGGTGCGGCGCGGCGCGGCTTACGGCGCCGATCCTCGACAAAAGCTCGATATTTACGCGCCTAAGGTGGCGTCGGCGCGGGCGTGGCCGGTGATCGTGTTCATTTACGGCGGCTCGTGGAATTCGGGTATCCGCGAGGGCTACGGCTTTGTCGGGAGGGCGCTCGCTTCGCAGGGCTTCCTGGTGGTGATCCCCGATTATCGGCTGGTGCCTGACGTGCGCTATCCCGCGTTCCTGGAGGACAATGCCGCCGCCGTGCGCTGGGTGATGGCCCATGCCGGCGAGTATCATGGTGATCCGCAACGGCTGATTATCGCCGGACATTCTGCCGGCGCTTATGACGCGGCCATGCTGGCATACGATCCACGCTGGCTGGGCGCCGCCCGGGCCATGCTGCGCGGCTTCATCGGGCTTGCCGGGCCGTATGATTTCCTGCCTTCCAAGGTCAAGTCGGCCATTGCCGCCTTCGGCGCCGTCGCCGATCCCGCCACGGCACAGCCGGTCTATTACGTCAGACCCGGCGGTCCCGGCGGCCCTCCTGCGCTGCTCTGCACCGGTGACAAGGACAATATCGTCGATCCCAACAACAGCGACAAGCTGGCGGTAAAGTTGCAGGCGGCGGGCATCCCGGTCGAACGGCAGCGCTATCCCCGCGTCGGCCACGTCGGGCTGGTCACCGCCATTGCCGAACCGTTCCGCTCGCATGCCCCGGTGCTGGAGGACATGGCCCGCTTCGCGCGAGAATATACCCAATAAAGTCCGTTCAATTCGTTCGCCTCGACCTGCGTAGGATGATGGCAATGAACAGCGGCAAAATGATCAGGAAAGCGCCCAATAACGCGGCAAAGAGCGGACCCGCCCATAATCCCCAGAAGGTCGGGACGACGATTTGCTCCGGATGTGCAGGATCGTACCAGATGCGCACCGCAGCGCCGTCAGCGTAGGGCTGATCGGTCGAGCAGCCGGTAGAAGTAACGACACGCGCGGGGCCACTGATTGGCTGGTAGCGAAATTGCGGACACAGAAATTCACCGCCGTGGTTACCGCGAGGCCGTTCAACGGCGCCGACGAAGACGGCATTCGCCGATTGGCCCCGAACCATCAGCACCAGCGCAGGGGCAAGACTGACGGCAGCGACAATCAGCCACAATATGCCGATCGGGACCATGATAGCCGCCGGCCAGGAAAAACCTCGGATCGATGATGTCATCGGCGTGTTCTAGGGATTGTCGCGATAACATCAATCGACACGTCGCCTGGCGGCGGCATTTGTCAAAAACCGACCGCGACCGCCCTCAATGTCACGCCGTCGGGTCCATCAGCCGATAGCCTATGCCCAGCTCGTTC